>JAFDXA010000020.1 GCA_018268185.1 Bacteroidota bacterium | reverse complement strand
GGGATGGATGAATAATAATTCAACTTAGCCTTTTTTGTTTTATCTTTTTTGATCTTATAGGTAACATCCATCATATTCCCGTCAACATCAGTAATAAGCAGGTTGTTTTTTGAGATCGGTGCAATGCTGGAATCAACAAAAATGATCCTGGCATTATAGTAAGGTTGCGGAAGATCTTCTACCCTCATATTGGTTTGAGGCGCATCATTCTGCCGTTCGCCATTCAATATGAGATAAAACTTATCTCCATCTTCTGAGAAAACAGTGAGGTTTCCTACTTTCTGCTGTTGGGCAAACAGGGCAATCGGTGAACATAATAACATTAAAAGGAAAATTCTTTTCATATTACATTTTTTGGTTAATGCTCAAATATAGAGATACAAAATTACAACACGGCAATATAGCCTGCTCTATATAAGTTAAAATTGAATCAAGATTTTACAACAGGCGCCAAACGGAAGACTATTCAGATCAACGGCCATTATATTAACAGGATTTTATTAATTTTCCATTCTGTGAACCTTCCCCGAATCCGATCCCTTCGAAATTAATGCTCATCATTCAGAACACTTAACAAAAGGCTTCCCGATATGATCAGAAGATTTTTACTTTTTGCATTTTTATTCGCCCCGGTTTGTTCTCTGTATGCACAATTCGGTTTGTATGCATCCGCTGCATACATCAGTAGGAACGGAAGCAATGCATTTTACAACAATACCAGTCCCGGTTTAGGGCAGAATATCGGTTCACTGGATTTCCAGGGATCAAATTTTGGTTCATTTCCAGCCAACACAGGATTGCTTAAAATTCTCGGCGCTGAAATAAAAACATACAAAGGGCCATCAGACAATGTTTGTTCTGGTACCATGTACTATACGGTATATCCGACTGGATCAAGGCCGCTATCGCCGGTTTTTTCACCTGTTAACCTGGGATTCTTTTCCGATTGCTTTGCTCCCGTATGCGGTTCATTCTTCGGAGCATTTAATTCGGGAAGCGGTGGATGCTGTTCTGCAGGCGATCAAAAATGGCAAACCCCTGGAAGCGGATCGCCGGTAGATATTGACCTTACCAATTTTGCCCCTGACAATTACACACTTGAAGTGTATTACCAGTTTACCGGTGAAGATGGTGGCAGTGGTTGCGGAACAACTAAATATGATAACAACAGTAACAATCCTACCAACTATACGCTCACTTTTTCTATTACACCTCCTATTCCTGTTAAGTTTGGAAATATCTCCGTAACAAATAACAAAACAGAAAATCTTGTTTCATGGTCAACATTTACCGAGGAAAACAGCAAATGGTTTGTACTGGAACATTCTGTTGACGGCAGCCTTTTTTCCGAGATCGGCAGAATAGCTGCGGCAGGTTTTTCTTCTTTGCAGAAGAACTATCGGCTTAAAGACAGCAGGCCTGCCAATGGCAATAACTATTACCGGATAAAAATGATTGAATCAGATGGAAAAACTGAATATTCTGCTACGGTAAGAACTGAAAATAATTATTCAACAGACTGGTACATTTTAAATCCCGGAAAAGCGGGCATCATACAGCTTGGCGGGCTCAGCAATGGAGACATGGTAAGCCTGTGGAGTCCTTCCGGCAACAGGATTTTTCATACAAAAGCAAGCAGCAGTTCTATTGATATTCCTGCTGCTGATCTTGCCCGGGGAATCTACTTTATAAAAGTGGTGAACAGCAAAGGAACCAGTGTTAAGCAGGTTCTTGTTATGCATTAAGCCATTATTTGGGCAGGTAAAATTGCCTCACTATACAATTTTTAGCGCTAAGCAACGTTTTATTATGGGAAGTGGTGTTGGTTTTCAGGTTCTAAAACCTAAATACCAAACTTATGTCGATACCTATCAAAACTATGCTTCACAGAATCCTGCACAAGTTCAGGATCATCCAATTAAGGAACAAGATCAGGAAGGCGAGAAAAGCTGCTTATCTTGATCTCTACGAAAGAATTGAACTTCGTGATACCATTGCTTTACTGGAAAAAATGGAGGAGCGCATGTCGCACAAACAATTGCTTTCACTCAGGTGAGCAGTTAACGTTCCAGTACTTTTAGTACCGTTCCGTATAATACTTCTGCACCCAGCGACAAATCTTCATACGAAGAATACTCCAGCGGGTTATGGCTGATGCCATCTTTACAACGCACGAATATCATCCCGTAGTCACAGGCGTACGATAAGGCCAACGCATCGTGAAAAGGCCCGCTCATCAGTTCGGGCGCATCAAGTTCCAATGATTTACATTCTGCATGAATGATCTCCTTGATCCAGTCGGCGCAATACCTCGGCTCACTGTTCGTATCTTCCGAGATCCCGTAACTGAGCTGGTGTTTTTTGGCGATCGCATCAATACGTTCTCTCAGTTGCTTCTCGTACCTGTTACGGCGTTCAAGATCTATATCCCTGAGATCAACAGTGAATACAGTTTCTTCTGCAATGATATTCCTGCTGGCAGGAAATACATTGATGGTAGCCACGGTTCCAACGGTTGGCGCCCCTTTAACCTGTGTAGCGATTTCGTTAACTGCCACTATTATTTCGGCTGCTCCCAGCAAGGAATCTTTGCGCAAATGCATGGGAACAGAGCCGGTATGGCCCGCCATTCCTTTTAGTTTAACCGTAAGCCACAATGGGCCCGATATGCCTGATACAACGCCTATGGGTTTATTGGAAATATCCAGTATCGGGCCTTGCTCAATATGCAGTTCCAGGAAACAGAATATGCTGCCCGGTTTGTATTCCGATTCCTTGAATTTTGTTGGATCACAACCAAAATCAAGCAATGCTTTTTCACGGGTGATACCGTCTTTGTCAGTGCGCTGCAATTCTCCCGGTTCCAGTTTCCCCAAAATTCCACGTGAACCGAAAAGCCCCTTGGTAAAACGCCAGCCCTCTTCGTCAGCAAATGAAACAACTTCGATGCTTCTTTGTGGAACGATGCCGTTATCATGCAAGGTTTTTACGACTTCGATGGCGCACAAAACACCGGCCACGCCGTCAAACCTTCCTCCATATGGCTGTGAATCAAGGTGCGACCCCATCATGAGTACTGGTAGTGATGGATCTTTTCCTTCCAGGCGCCCAACCAGGTTTCCAAAATTGTCGATATGTGTTTTCATCCCGGCTTCCTGCATCCAGGAAGCAGCCAGTGTAAATGCTTCTTTTTCAAGCGTTGTCATGGTAGGCCTGCAGGTCCCGGTTTCGGCTATCTTGCCTATCAGGCTCATGGCCTCAAAATGTTCCTGCAATCGTTTTGCGTTGATCTTCACTTGTGTTTTTTTGGTAAATATATTGAATTGCAGTTTCCAAACCCAAGGCAATCCTTATCTTTAATGCCCTTTAAATTTTTCACATGAAGAACTATCTGCTGGCTTTACTTGGTTTGGTTTTATCGTTTACTAGCTTCTCCCAGGATGGGGATATATTGAATCCGGCCTGCCGTGAGAAATGCAGCATGGCCTCTTTGTCGGCCAGGGCACAACAGGCGCTTTATTATCAATATCCCTCCATGGATAAGTATGATATGAAATACCTGAAACTTGACATTCATGCGGAAGCAGGTAGCCTGTTCATGACGGGTATCGCTACTTCTAAAATACTGGCTGTACAACCCCTGGATTCGTTCATTACGGAATTGAAACAAAATATGGTGGTTGATTCGGTATTCATTAACGGTACCAAACTCAACTTCGTACACAACAGCGACTTCATACAGGTAAAGATTCCTTCAGTAATTCCTGCCGGAACACTCGTTACGGTTAAAATTTATTATTATGGCACCATGGGTTCAGGTGGCGTTTTTACTGGCACTACCTCCAATGGCTTAACTTATACTGCTACACTTTCAGAAAGCTACCAGGCCAGGGAATGGTTCCCGGCAAAACAAATCCTGAAAGACAAAATTGATTCTCTTGATGTATGGGTAACAACTACAGCTCCCAACCTTGTTGGTTCAAATGGAATTCTTGTTGCAATTGTTGACAGCTTCAACAATAAAAAACAATACCAGTGGAAAAGCAGGCACCCGATAAATTATTACCTGCCCAGCATTGCGGTGGGAAATTATATGGAATATAAAAACTATGCAAAGCCGGCCGCTCTTGCTCCTGATTCCATATTAATACTGAATTATCTTACGGACAACGAAACCTATTTTGCATCTGTAAAAACTAATATTGATAAAACTCCTTCTTTCATTGAAAAATTCAGTGAGCTCTATGGCTTATACCCGTTTGCTGATGAAAAATACGGTCACTGCCAGGCAAATATCGGTGGCGGTATGGAACACCAGACCATGACCACTTTGAGTAGTTTCGGATCAACACTTGTGGCGCATGAACTAGGCCATCAATGGTGGGGTGATAATGTTACCTGTGCAACCTGGAATCACATTTGGCTCAATGAAGGGTTTGCCAGTTATTCTGAATACCTGGCTGTAGAAAAGTTACCTGCTTTGTTTGGAGGAACAACACCTGCAGCATATATGCAAAGTGTTCACAACAGTGTGATGAGTTCGCCTACGGGAAGTGTGTATGTACCACTGGCTTCAACCTATGATGAAAACCGTATATTCAGCAGCCGGTTGAGTTATAATAAAGGTTCTGCTATTATTCATAATCTCCGTTTTGAAATGCAGGATGACAATGTTTTCTTTCAAACACTTAAGAATTTCCAGCAACAGTTCAAAGACTCTGTTGCTACTGCCGATGATTTTAAACAGGTGGCAGAAACTACCAGCGGAAAGAACTTTACCGATTTCTTCAATCAATGGTATTATGGCGAAGGTTATCCTACTTTCAACATTACATACCTGAAGCAGCAAAGTGATTCTGTAACACTTATCATAAATGAAACAACTAGCGCCCCGTCTGTAACCCCCTTCTTTAAAGGCCTCTATGAATTCAAAATTACCTGGGTTGGTGGCGATACTACTGTTAAAGCCTATATCACAAGCAACAACCAGCAGTTCAAGTTTCATTTTACTGCTATTCCGAATGCTGTAGTGGTTGATCCGAATAACTGGGTACTCAACGCAGTTGGAACCATTACCAATGGCGGTGTTGTTCCTGCAAAACTTCTTTCATTTGATGTGATGGCCGGCGCAACCTGTAATGCAGTATTGAAATGGAAAGCAAGCAACGAGCAGGATACAAAGATCTATGAGATTGAGTATAGTACTGATGCTGTGAATTTTTACAAAACCGGTTCGCTGAACAGCCATGGTAACATCGGCGAATCTGTTTACCAATATGATCAAAGCCTGTCGAATGAATCGGATCAGGATTTCAGGTTGAAAATTATTGACAGGGATGGCAGCTATGTTTACAGTACAGTTATCAGCCTTAACAGGAAATGCAGTTATGCTTTTTCAGTTTCCATAAACCCCAACCCCGCCAGTGAAAAGCTTAATTTACAGGTTACACAACCTGTACCCGGCAATGTAACGATCAGGATATTTGATGCAAAGGGCTCGCAGGTTTATTACAGCACTGCATATATGAATGTCGGTGAAAGCAGATTACCTATCACTGCTGTTCAAAATTTCAATCCCGGCACCTATATGATCAAGATTGATGCACCGGGTGGATCTACCAGCCGAAAGTTCATTAAACTATAAACAGTTTTTTGTTTTACTTAATGCGGCTTAAACTGATTTCAATATGAAGAAGCATATTCTATTCATACTGGCAATGCTCATTGCTTCTTCATTTACCAATGCCCAGGACAAAAAAATTCCTGCTGAATTAAAGCCTTTTATTTTGAAAGGTTATAATGTACTGGATTTCGCTGAGGGCGATCTCAATGGCGATAATAAAAAAGATGCGGTTCTTATTCTAAAGATCAATGGTGAGGATTCTATAAACACAGATGACCTGGTTCGTCCTTTCCTGCTGCTTATCCGCCAGGTTAATGGTAAACTTTTACTTATTAAAAGAACTGACAGCCTGGTAATGTGCCGTGCATGTGGCGGCGTTTGGGGAGATCCTTATGAAGGCCTTGAAATGAAAAAGAACGGTTTTATGATTTCGTTTTATGGAGGCAGCAGCTGGAGATGGGGCTACGATTTTACGTTTAGTTACAATGCAACAAGTAAAGACTGGTTCCTTACCCGGGAAAAGCAAATCAGTTATCACAATACAGAAGCTGAGCTGGATCTCAACCCTTGTATCATTGAAAAAGATGAACTCGGCATTATTCCGCTAAGTAAATTCAATTACAATCCATCCTATCCGGAAACTGAGTTTAAGGTAAATGTTGACAAAGCATTCTTCTATGATTCGCCAAAGATTGGCGGCAAACATCGCAAAGGCTACCTGCTGAAAGGAGATGTTGCAACCGGTACAAGAATTCTTAAAAACTTCATCCAGGTATCATTCAAAGACAGTAATGATAACTATACTTACGGCTATATACTGAAATCAGCGCTTGTGCAGGTAAACTAAAAGTACAGCCCCGCCAAAATTCTTATTCATTTTACATACGCTCAGGCTAAAAAATCTTATCTTTTGCAGATAAACAATTAATGCTATGAGATTCTATCCAAGAACAACCTTCTTTATTTTATTTTTATTGCTCGCTTTTCTTTCCTGCAAGAAAAACAGTTTTGAATCAACGGCTGCAGAGAACGAAGCCGTTGCTGCGGCCGGCAAACTGAACACGGCTTCAGCTAAAGCCACTTCCACACAGAATGAAGATTTTGAAACAGGTACAAAAACTGCCTATGCAGTAGCCAATGTTACACTGGCCTCAGGTTCCTGGAGTTTTAATGATGCACTGATCGGCAATTCTGCTTCCGACAGGAAGAACGGAACACAATCTGCCCGCGTACGCAACAGTGGCATCCTCTCAACAAATTTTGATTATAGTACCGGCGCTTCTGTTGTAACAGTTGCACATGCTTTGTATGGCACAGATGCCAGCTGCACCTGGCAATTGTGGTACAGCTCCAATGGCGGAACAAGCTATACACAGGCTGGTTCAACAATTACTACATCCAGCACAACTCTGCAAACCGCCAGTTTTACTATTAATGTAGCCGGAAATATCAGGTTCCAGTTACGGAAAACTGATGGCTCAACCAACAGGATCAATTTTGATGATTTTTCTGTTTCATCTTATGATGCTCCACCGGCTGTTCCTGTATTAAGTTCTGTAAATCCCAATACAACTACCGCAGGCGGTCCGTCATTTACATTAACAGCAACAGGTACTGATTTCATAAGTGGTTCAACCATCGATTGGAATGGAACAGCACTTTCAACAACATATGTAAGCGCCACTTCTTTAACTGCCGTTGTACCCGCAGCAAATATTGCTGCAGCAGGCACAAACACTATTACAGTTACTACAACAGGTGCCGGCACATCATCAGCAGTAAACTTTACTGTGCAGAGTCCTGCAGCCCCGGTACTAAGTTCTATATCGCCATCAACGATTACTGCCGGAAGCAGCAGTTTCACATTAACAGCAACAGGAACAAGTTTCATGAATAATTCAACCATCAACTGGAATGGAAGCGCTTTATCTACAACCTATGTAAATTCAACATCATTAACTGCCACCATACCCGCCGCAAATGTTGCTACGGCCGGAACTGCCAGTGTAACTGTTAATACCCCTAACGGGGGAACTTCCGCTGCATTCACTTTCACTATTTCGCCGGCATCATCAGGTGCTAAAAGATTTTTGTTTGATGCAAAAAAAGGTGAAACGGCCGGCAATGCAGACTGGGTAATTGATGAAGACAACAGTAATCCTCAGAAAGTTCCGACTCCTGCGCAATCAAATATAACCTCATCCACAGCAGAAACTTACTGGACCGGCGCCATATCAAGCTGGGGTATTGCACTTGTTAAAGCCGGTAATTTTGTAGAAACGCTTCCCTCAAGCGGCAGCATTACGTATGGAAATGCCAGCAATACACAGGACCTTTCGAGGTATGATGTATTTGTTATTGATGAACCGAATATCCGTTTCACGGCTGCAGAAAAAACAGCGATACTGAATTTTGTAAGAAATGGTGGTGGTTTGTTCATGGTCTCGGATCATACAGTTTCTGACCGTAACAATGATGGCTGGGATTCACCGGCAATCTGGAATGACCTGATGACGAACAACACAGTTCAGAACAACCCATTTGGTTTCAGTGTTGACCTTACCAATATTTCGCAACTGTCAACCAATGTTCGCAGCAACAGCAGCAGCAACCCGATATTGAACGGCATAAAAGGAACTGTAACGAAGCTTGAATTCAACAACGGGGCTACACTTACATTACAACCCGCTGCCAACAGCACTGTACAGGGTTTGATATGGCAGAACGGCGCCGTTCAGGGCAATACCAAAGTAATGGCTGCATCTTCAACTTATGGCTCAGGCCGTGTATTTGTTGTAACAGACAGCTCTCCCATGGATGACGGAACCGGCGCTTCCGGCAATACTTTATTTGTAGGATGGCCTTTATACAGCCACACACAATTATTCATGAATGCTTCATTGTGGCTTGCAAAACTCCAGTAATTCAACTTGATTGAAAGATAAAAGAAAGGAACCCGTTAATGGGTTCCTTTTTGTTTAAGCAAGCAGTCGGTAATAGTACTTATTTAGTGATCATTCAATGGCAATCCCTTTGCCTGCCATTCTTTCCAGTTGATGTATTCCGGCGCCACACGATGTTCTTCCATTGTGATGCAGCCATTCACCGGGCAAACCAATTGACAAAGGTTACATCCTACACATTCTTCATCTTTCACCGTATAGGTATTGTATGGTTTGCCTTGTGCAATATTGATAGCCTGGTGGGATGTGTCTTCACATGCGATATAACACAAACCACAGTGAATACATTTATCCTGGTTGATCTTTGCAATATGATGATAATTGATATCAAGGTCTTCCCAATGGGTTAATGTTGGTACAGATTTTCCAATAAAATCAGCAGTTGTTTTAAATCCTTTTTCATCCATCCAGTTACTTAATCCGTCACACATGTCCTCAATAATCCTGAAACCATGCTTCATGGCTGCCGTACAAACCTGCACGGAAGTGGCCCCCAGCAGCATGAATTCAGCCGCATCTCTCCAGGTACTGATACCGCCAATACCTGAAATGGGAACCTTGTTGGTTACCGGGTTCTTTGAAATACTCGCCAGCATCTTCAATGCTATGGGCTTCACGGCAGGACCGCAATAACCACCGTACACACTCTTACCGGCTACATAAGGATTCGGAACAAAGGTATCCAGATCTATCCCTGTTACAGATTGTATCGTGTTGATCAAAGACAATGCATTTGTTCCCGCTTCAACAACAGCCTTTCCGGTAGGTACTACTGAATGTACATTGGGAGTAAGCTTAGTTATAACGGGTATGGTGGCTTTCTCCATTACCCATTCAACAACCATGCGTGCAATTTCAGGATCCTGCCCAACAGCAGCTCCCATGCCTCTTTCAGTCATACCATGCGGGCAACCGAAATTCAATTCAAAGCCCATGGCCCCGGCATCTTCACATTGTTTGATCAACTCATGCCAGCTTTCACGATTGTTATCAGCCATCAATGAAACGATCATCGCCCTGTCGGGAAACAGTTTCACACATTCTGTGATCTCTTTCAGGTTTATATCAAGAGGCCGGTCGCTGATGAGTTCGATGTTGTTCAATCCCATCACCCTTGTTCCATTGAAGTTTACCGCTGAGTAACGTGAAGACACGTTCTTCACCTGGCTGCCCAGTGTTTTCCAGACAACACCTCCCCAGCCTGCTTCAAAAGCACGGAGTACGTTGTATTTTTTATCTGTTGGCGGTGCACTTGCAAGCCAGTATGGGTTGGGCGATTTTATGCCGAGAAAGTTTGTACTTAAGTCTGCCATGATTCTATTTTTTCATTTCACGCTAAGCGCTGAAGTTTGCAAAGTCGCCAGGTAATTCATTCTTTGCTGGCTTTGCGCTTCTTTGCCACTTTGCGTGAGTATATTTTTTATAAAGCGTTTATATAATTTAAAATAGCTTGGGCTCCATCTTTCCCTGCCTGCACAGCATCTACTACTTCCTTACCTCCGTTCACACAATCGCCGCCTGCAAAAACGCCTGCAACATTTGTAGCTGCTTTGTCTTTCAGTTTTATTTTCCCATTGCTGTTGTCAAGACCATTTCCTGTTACCATTGCCTCAAAAGGAATCTGGCCTGCTGCCTTAATCACCATATCCACTTCAATAGTAAATTCTTCATTGGTTGCTACAGGTGATCTTCTTCCGCTGGCATCTGGTTCTCCTAATTTCATGACTGTTGATTTCAATGCTTTCACTTTTCCTTGTTCACCGATCACTTCTTTTGGTGCTGCCAGCCAGATGATCTCACATCCATCAAGCATGGCAATATCGAGTTCCTTTTGAGTACATGGCATTTCTTCTTTCGTTCTGCGGTAAAGCATGGTTACCTCTTTTGCGCCCAGGCGTTTGGCTTGAGTAGCGGCATCAATGGCTGTCATGCCCATCCCGATCACTGCCACTTTATCTCCAACAGCTACTTTATCATAACCCTTGCTCCTGATATCATAAATAAAGCTGATCGCATCTACCACACCATCCAGTTGCTCTCCCGGAATATCAAGCTGACGTGCCAGTCCAACACCAAAAGCAAGGTAAACCGCATCGTAACCTTTTTTCAACTCATCGAGGGTGATGTTCTTTCCCAATTCCTGGTTGTATTTAATATTGATACCGCCGATCGACAAGATATAATCAACCTCCTCTTTACAGAATTGAGGCGTTACTTTATAGGCAGCAATACCGTAGGTCATGAGTCCTCCTCCAAGGCTTTCCTTTTCATATATTGTTACATCAACGCCTTCTCTTGCGAGTACGTGTGCACAACTCAACCCGGCAGGTCCGGCGCCTACAACAGCTACTTTTTTACCTGTGGCTGATTTTCTTGTAAACAACTGCCATTTCTGTTCCATCGCTGTTTCCGTGGAATAGCGTTGCAGTTTGGCAATGGGTATCGGATCTTCATCCATGAGATTATACACACAGGAACCTTCGCATAGTTTTTCTACGGGACACACTTTACTGCAACCAGCCCCCATGATGTTGGAAGAAAATATCGTGCGTGCACTTCCTTTGATATTATCAGTAGTTATTTGTTTGATGAACTTGGGCACATCAATACCCGTAGGACAGCTTTTGGTACACGGAGCATCATAACAGAACAAACACCTGTTTGCTTCCACCAGGGCTGCATCCTTTGTTTCAAAAGGCGGGTGAATATCTGAAAAATTCTGTTCGTATTGAGTTGCAGTTAACCTGCTATTCTGTATTGACATTATTTAATTTTAAATTTTGAATTACAAATTTTGAATGAATGAAATGCATTTACAATTTAACATTCATCATTTAAAATATATCAGAGCTCTACGATTTTACCATATGTTTCAGGCCTTCTATCGCGGAAGAATTGCCACTTTGACCTGATCTGTTCAATAAGATCAAGATCGAATTCGGCAACCAGCAATTCATCTTTATCCTCCGAAGCGCAGGCAATGATCTGCCCCAAAGGATTTACAAAATAAGATGTACCATAGAATTTTCCGAGGTTCCAGGGCGCTTCCGTTCCAACCCGGTTGATACATCCCATAAAATAACCATTGGCAACTGCATGAGCCGGTTGCTCGAGTTTCCACAGGTACTGCGACTGCCCAACTGTTGTTGCAGAGGGATTGTACACGATTTCAGCGCCATTCAATCCAAGACAACGGGCCCCGTCAGGAAAATGGCGGTCATAGCAGATATAAACACCTACTTTGGCATACTTCGTTTGGAAAACGGGATAACCAAGATTACCGGGTTTGAAAAAATATTTCTCCCAGAAACCACCGGTATGTGGTATATGATTCTTCCTGTACTTGCCTAAATAAGTTCCATCGGCATCTATCACAGCTGCTGTATTGTACAGTACGCCAGCCTGTTCTTTTTCATAAACAGGAACGATGATCACCATGTTGTATTTCTTTGCATAAGTACACATCAGGTCGGTTGTTGGACCGGGAACCGGCTCTGCTGAAGCATACCATTTGGGATCCTGGCCCGGGCAGAAATAAGGTGTATTGAATATCTCCTGGAAGCAAAGTATCTGTACACCCTGCTTTCCGGCCTCTTCAATAAAAGGAATATGCTTTTGCAACATTGCTTCCTTAATCTCTTCAATGGTGCCTTCGCCTTCTGTTTTCGGCAGACTGACCTGTATGAGACCTGATTTGATTATTCTTGGCATGAGTAATGTTTTGAATTTTAAATTATAAATACAGCATGAAGAATTTAAAATTTATCATTCATCATTTATAATATTATATGACCTGTGAAACTTTATTACGCTTTATAAATTTGCCATACCCCTTTTCAAGCAGGCATTGATTGTTATCAATGGCAACCTGTCCACGTAGCAAAACTGTTTTCACTTTACCGGTAAGCTCCCATCCTTCATAACCACTGTAGTCGACATTCATATGATGTGTTTTGGCTGAAATGGTGTGCTTTTCATTCGGATCGAATATTACAATATCCGCATCGCTGCCAACCGCTATGGTTCCCTTGCGGGGGAACATGCCGAATATTTTGGCCGGGTTGGTACAGGCCACTTCAACATACTTGTTTAATGTGATTTTATTTTTAGCAACGCCTTCGCTGAAAAATAATTCCATGCGGTTCTCTATGGCGGGGTGTCCATTTGGAATTTTTGAAAAATCATTCTTCCCCATTTGTTTCTGCTCCCACATGAATGGGCAATGATCTGTTGCCACAACCTGCACAATACCCTGGTTGATACCGGCCCAGAGTGTTGCCTGGTCCTTTTTCTCACGCAGTGGCGGACTCATCACCCACTTAGCTCCTTCAAAATCTTTTTCGTAAAGCGAAGCATCAAGAATTAAATATTGAATACAGGTTTCAACAAACACTTTCTGGTTTCTGCGTGTAGCATTCCTTACTGCATTCAAGGCGCCTTCGCAGGTAAGGTGAACAATATAACCCGGGCATTGGGTATAATTGATCATGTCTACAAAACGTTCACTGGCCTCGGCTTCCGTTACTTCCGGCTGTGAGAGGTAATGATACAAAGGAGCAAGTTTTCCTTCTTCCCGGTGTTTCTGAACCAGGTAATCGATCATGTCGCCATTCGTTGCATGCACATTAATCAATCCTCCATGTTTTTTTACTTCTTCCATCAAACCTACCATCTGGCGGTCATCTATCATCAAAGCGCCTTTATAAGCCATGAATGTTTTGAAAGATGTGATGCCTTCGTTTTCAATAAAGTCGCGGATCTCCTTTTTGGTGTTATCATTAAAATCAGTAACGGCCATGTGGAAGCTGTAATCGCCTACACAGTTATTATCAGAACGGGAACGCCATTCTTCCAGCGCTGAACGCAAAGAGTTCCCTTGTTTCTGCAAAATAAAATCTATTATCATGGTGGTGCCGCCAAACAAAGCAGCACGTGTTCCTGTTTCGTAATTATCGGAAGAATAGGTTCCCATAAAGGGCATATCAAGATGCACATGCGGATCGATACCTCCGGGCATAACCAGTTTACCAGCCGCATCAATTTCTTTATCTGCTTTTACTGAAAGATTTTTACCAATCGCTGAGATGGTTTCACCTTCAATAAAAATGTCAGCTGTATAATCATCGGTGGCTGTAACAATCCTTCCGTTTTTTATAAGAATACTCATGGCGATTTTTAATTAAAATTTTGAATGCTTGCGTACCAGTAATTAACCATCCGGCATCTGCATTAAATTTAACGCTTCTTCATCAGTAAATAGTAAATGACACCGCTTACAATGAATCCCACAAACCATGCATAATTATACAGGTGTGATATCCATGCAGGAAATGTATCTGCGCTGATCATTTTAATCTGTAATAAAAAACCCGGCAGGTTTGGCAGGATCCCGACCAGCAATGCTATGATTGCTTTTGAATTGAACCCGTTTCCATAACTGTAAATACCGGATTCATTGTAGAGATCAGCCGTACTTAATTCTTTATTACGGATAAAAAAATAATCAATGATCATAATGCCACCTACAGGCCCGAGCAAGCTTGAATAAGCGATCAGCCACGTAAAAATATATCCGTTCGGATCTGCGATCAGTTTCCAGGGAAAGATCAGCACACCGATAATACCGGTGATGTATCCGCCCGTTCTGAAACTTATTTTTTGCGGGGCAAGGTTTGCAAAATCGTTGGCCGGGCTCACAATATTGGCTGCAATATTTGTTGCCAGTGTTGAGATGATGATCCCCACCATCGCAATCGTAACCATCAGCTTACTGTCGAATTTACCGGCGAGTTTTACAATATCCCATTCTGTATTTCCGTAGATGATGGCTGTTGCCGAAGTAACAATAACACCAACAAATGCGAAAAAGGTCATGGATGGCGGAAGACCGATGATCTGCCCGTTCACCTGTGCCTTTTGTGATTTTGCATACCGGGTAAAATCAGGAATATTAAGTGACAGTGTTGCCCAGAAACCAACCAAGCCGGTAAGCGCCGGAAAAAAATAATTCCAGAATGCTGTTGTTGTTTCAAATTTTGATGGCTGATTTAATATCGGGCCAAATCCTTTTGCAGCAATGATGGCCCATACAAGCAAAGCCAAAGCTGCAATGGGAAGAAAGAAAGCTTTGAATACGAGTAATTTTTTAATGCTGTCTACACCAAGGTAAATGATGAACATATTCAATGCCCAGAAAACAAAAAAACAGATCATGGGCAAGGCCTGCGGAAAAAGTGAGCTGTTGTCAATTTCTGCAAGCGAAGGATTCCATGCCCTCAGTATATTGTATAAAGAAGCGCCGCCGATCCATGTTTGAATACCGAACCAGCCGCAAGCCACAATCGCACGCAACATGGCCGGGATGTTGGCGCCCCTGGTTCCGAAACTTGCCCTCACAAAAACCGGAAATGGAATTCCGTACTTAGCACCGGCGTGGCCATTGAGGATCATCGGGATCAATACAATTGTATTGCCGAGAAAGATAGTGAGGATCGCCTGCCACCAGTTCATACCTCCGCCGATGAGCGAACTGGCGAGCATATATGTCGGGATGCACAGGCTCATACTGATCCACAAGGCAGCATAGTTCCAGGTTCCCCATTTTCTGTCGGATGAGGAAACAGGAGCAAGATCTTCGTTGTATAAAGAAGCGCTGGTGAATTGTTGTTTGTCGCTCATGAATCTGCTTTAAATATAAAATGATGAATTTTAATTGAATACTTATTCAAGAAAGAAATTCATCATTCAAAACAATCAGGCGGTATAACCTTCCTTATCAGCTATGGTTATTGCTTCAGAAATGATCGCAAGGCCTTCGTCGATCTGTTCCCTGGTAACACACAAAGGCGGGGCAATAAATATATAACCCCAGCGAACAAATGTATACATACCCAGTTCCTTGATTTTTGCAGCAACCTTATTCATCACAACCATTTCATCAGGTTTTGCATTGAAAGGCGCCATAGGCTCTTTGGTTTCCCTGTTTTTTACAAGTTCTATACAACCAAGCAAACCTGTTGTACGGAAGTTGCCGATTGAAGGATGTTTTTTCTTCAGTTCCTCTACCCTTTCTGTTACATACTTACCCATGGCAGCAGCATTTTCTATCAGGCCTTCATCTTCATAAATCTTTAATGTTTCAAGCGCTGCGGCACAACTAACCGGGTGAGCCGAGTATGTTAAACCGAGGGGCAACATATTATCATCAAACTTAGATGCGATCTTATCACTAACCATCAGGCAACCGAATGGCAGATAGCCACAGGTAAGCCCTTTCGCCATACAAACCATATCAGGAATGATATCATGATTTTCGAATCCGAACCATTTACCGGTGCGTCCGAACCCACTCATCACTTCATCCATGATGAGAACGATGCCATGCTTGTTACATATCTCCCTTACTGCTTTGAGGTATCCAACCGGGTATTGCAGGCAGCCCGATGAACCGGATTCGCCTTCCAGTAAAATGGCTGCAATATTTCCTGCTCCTTCATAAGCAATCATGCGTTCGAGTTGGGCAACGGTTTCTTTCAGAAGAGATTCTTCGCCATATTCCCAACGATACGCATAAGGCAGATCGAAATGAACAAAATTAGGCGCCTGCTGTGCATCAACCGGTAACCTGCGTGGATCGCCGCTTGCAGAGATGGCTCCAATGGAAGCACCGTGGTACGACTGGTACCTCGTTAATATTTTATGACGGCCCGTGTATAACCTGGCGAGCTTGATGGCATTTTCAATAGAAGTAGCTCCGCACAAAGTGAAGAAAGCTTTGTTAAGATCTCCCGGGCAGATCTCTGCCAGTTTTTTTCCCAGTTCGCCACGAACTTTTGTTACACAGCTCGGCGTAACATAACTCACTTCCTGCATCTGCTTTACAACCGCTTCGGTAATGCGCTGGTTACCATGCCCGATGTTCACATTCATAAGGCCTGATGAAAAGTCGATATAACGTTTATCATCATAATCATACAGGTAAACACCTTCTGCATACTTAACAGCGATCGGCACAATCCCTTTCTGTTTGCTCCAGCTGAATAAAGTATAGTCGAGATTATTCTGAATAACCTCTGTTGCTTCTGATATTGTTTTGGTTTCTGACATTTCAGTATTTATTTAAATGGTGAATGCAGAATTTTAAATGACGCATTCATTCATCATTCAAAATTTATTATTCAAAATAATGATTAGCTCATCCAGTTTATACCAGCTTCGGGGTTCCATTTGGTAGTGCTCTTTTTCAGTTTTGTCCAGAATTCAATGGAGCTTTTCCCGGTGATATCTCCTACGCCGAATTTACTTTCGTTCCAGCCACCAAAGGAGAATGGTTCTCTTGGAACAGGAACACCTACATTCACACCAATCATGCCGGCGCTTGCCCTTTCAATGATGTAACGGGCCATACCACCGTTTTGTGTAAATACGGAAGCAGCATTACCATAAGGATTTGCATTTTCAATTGCCAATGCTTCATCCACTGTTTTTGCACGCATGATGGAAATAACCGGTCCGAAGATCTCTTCCCTGGCTACACTCATATCAGGTGTAACATGATCGATAACCGTAGGTCCAACATAGGTTCCGTTTTCCTTTCCGTTCACTTTCGGACTTCTTCCATCAACAAGAATCTTTGCCCCGTTCTTTTCAGCTTCTGTTATATAACCTTCAATACGTTCTTTGCTTTCTTTGCTGATAACTGCGCCAAGGTTTTCGCCCGGAACGATCTTTCTTGCTTCTTCACATATCCTGTCGATAATGCTGTCTACATTTCCAACAGCCACCATGGCACTCGCAGCCATGCAACGCTGGCCGGCACAACCACTCATGGAAGCGGCCACATTCTGTGCCGTCATAGCGGGAATGGCATCTGGCAATACCATCAGGTGATTTTTGGCTCCGCCCAAAGCGAGGCAACGCTTAAAATTTGAAGTAGCTCTTTGGTAAACGATCTTAGCCACTTTTGTTGATCCAACAAATGAAATAGCTTCAATACCAGGATGATCGCAAATCGCCTCAACAATCTCAACATCACCGTGAACGATATTCAGTACACCATCAGGCAGGCCGGCTTCTTTCAGTAATTCAGCCAGTCTTCCACAACTCAGTGGTACTTTTTCTGATGGTTTCATGATCATGCAGTTGCCGAGAGCAATGGCGTTGGGGATGGTCCAGTTAGGAACCATGCTAGGAAAGTTAAAGGGAACAATAGACGCTACTACACCCAGCGGAACATGTTCTGTTCGGCATTCCACACCTTTGCTCACTTCCAGTATTTCGCCGGTAATGAGTTGGGGTAATGAAGTAGCGAATTCGGTGAGTTCAATACTCTTTTCTATTTCAGCAACAGATTCTCCGTATGTTTTGCCGTTCTCTTCGCTGCAAAGTTTGGCCAGTTCATCAAGATTCTTTTCAAGCAATGTTTTATACCTGAAGAATACCTGCACTCTTTCTTTTATTGGCATGCGGCTCCAGGCCGGAAAAGCTGCTTTGGCTGCAGTTACGGCCGAATCGAGGTCTTTGGATGTTGACATGGGCACCGTGGATAACAAGGTTCCGTCAACGGGGGAAATCACATCAAGCTTCCTGTCTGACCCTGCATTTACAAACTTTCCATTGATAAAATTCTGAGTGGCTGCGTATTTCATAATAAAGTGTGTAACTGAAATAATTTTATTTTAATTAGGCAAAAACTAAAAATAATGTATTTTTAAATATCAAAATGAAATTAATTACATTTTTTCGTTTAAATTCTAACCATTCCAAATGAACAACAACGGGGCCTCTACGCTTGATAAGCTGGATTTCCAGATATTGTCTTTTCTGCAGGAAGACGGAAGGATGTCGTTTACTGTGATAGCTGACAAGCTGAATGTTTCCATTGGAACAGTAAGAACACGTTTCAACAAACTTATAGAAGATGGAACGGTGAACATCATTGGCCGGGTGGATCCTGACAAAGTCGGTTTCCGTTGTTATGCACATATTGCTGTATTTGTGCGTCCTGCAACATTAAAAGAGAAAGTGGCACAAAAAATTGCCCGGCTTCCGGAAGTGAGTTTCCTGGCCATGACCTCCGGGGATTACGACCTGGAAGTTGATGTTATGTGCCGCGACAATAATCACCTGGTTGACTTTGTGAATGACATCAGTAAGATAGAAGGTGTACATCAGACCAAAACCACCATCTATTTTAAGGTATACAAATATGCCCAGCCGGATTTGAAGCTGTTAGAATAATTTTTTATATATTGCGGCCCGGAAAGTAAACCTAAGCAACAAAAGCACCACTAAAAGACGATTCAGAGTTTCCGGTTTTTTTAGCCCTTATAACATCCCCCCAACCTGCTTCTAAATGCCAATTATTAACTGCATAATATACCATTATGAGAAAAAACCTATATCTGCTTACGGCAATAGTGTTGCTGGCAGGTTCGGCGTATGCACAATCAGACAAACATTGGAAACTGCATACCAACACTGACAGAATTGTAACTGACAAAGCTGTTGCCAGGTTGTCTTTCCCCACAGCATTCAAGCTGTTCGATCTTTCTCTTCCTTCCATAAAAGAAGAGTTGCTGAAAGTAGCTGATAACAGCAGGGCCCATTCAAACATTATTACGCTTCCGAATGCGGATGGTCAGTTGGAACAATTTGAAGTAGTTGAAGCTTCCAATTTTGAACCGGCCTTACAGGCAAGGTTTCCTGAGATCAGGGCCTTTTCCGGCAAAGGCATCACTGATAAATATGCAACACTGAAGCTGAGTCTTTCCCCGCAAGGAATACAAACCATGGTATTCAGGGTTGATAAGGAAAGCGAATTCATTGAGCCATATTCCCAGGATCATACGGTTTATGCCGTTTTCAAATCACAACGTAACAGGAGTGCTTTACCATGGACCTGCGCTACACCGGAAAGCAACATGGCACAAGGACTCAATGAACAGGTAAACAGAACAAACAGTACTGCCCGTTCAGGAGGTGATCTGAAAACTATGCGACTGGCTCAATCGGTTACTGCAGAATATTCCAATTATTTCGGTGCTACCAGTTCTGCACAGGTTGGATTAGTAATGGCTGCTATCAATGCAACACTAACACGTTGCAATGGTGTATATGAAAAAGACCTGGCGCTGCACCTTAACCTGATCGCAAACACAACCAGTGTTATATATTATAATGCATCTACAGATCCTTACTCTGCTGCCAGTGCAGGAGCTGCTGGAGCCTGGAATACTGAATTGCAGAATACACTTACTTCTGTGATCGGTGAAGCGAATTATGATATCGGCCACCTTTTTGGAGCCAGTGGCGGCGGTGGTAATGCCGGTTGTATTGGTTGTGTTTGTACCAATGGATCAAAAGGAAGTGGTTATACATCTCCGGCAGATGCTATACCACAAGGAGATAATTT
>JAFDXA010000209.1 GCA_018268185.1 Bacteroidota bacterium | reverse complement strand
TCCGGGCATTTCCCACCATTTTAAACCAGGTTCTCGAGTCTGACCTGCTCCGCGCCATGTTTCCAACATCGGAGTTATGGGGAATGAGGCCTCTTCTTGAAAGAGATGAAAAGGCAAAAGAAGTGGAGGCCATCTCTGGGGCCTGTTTGATGATAAAGAAATCTGTGTTCGAGGAGGTTGGGATGTTCAGCACGGATTATTTTATGTATTCTGAGGATATTGATCTATCTCTCAAGGTCCGAAGAGCCGGGCTGAAAACGTATTACGTTCCGACGGCCGTCGTGGTTCACCACGGCGGCGGCAGTACAGCGCAAGGCTGTGCCAATACCTTCTCAAGTGTCATGATGTTGGAGTCGAGATGGCGCTTCTTTCAAAAAACGAGATCGGTCTGGTATACGAGATCCTACCGTCTTGCGATGTTCATTACGTGCGTTGTCAGGGTGGGGCTGGTGTTATTCATTTGGCCGATCTGGCGATTGCGCCGAAAAGGGTCTTGGGGCCAAGCTGTGCTGACAAAATGGATGGCCAAATTACGCTGGACACTTGGCAGAGAAAGCTGGGTCAAAGATTACTGATGCAAATCATGCAAACCCGGCAGCGTCTCGTTACGTCTAATCGCAAAAAAATACTACCTAACGCTCAATGATGCACCATGAGTTCATCTCGTTTTGTTATCGTATCAGTTTTTGGTTCGCCGCCATCTCATGGACTCGGTGAAGTTGGTACCTCTAACACACTGTCCGGTTTTCAGAGCCACTCTTTAAGCATTCGAGCCGAACCTGTAATAAATCAACTCACGACCGGACCTGCTTCCTAACGCGACCGTTGTTCAGTTGTTGAAGCACTCAGGGGATGATAATGGATCTCATCTCACTAGGATAGCCGCTTCACCAACAAGTTGAAGGGCATTGTCATGGACGCGAGTCTTGTTTTCAGAAAAGCCTACCGGCAGATGCACAGGGCGGTACAAGTACACGGCGTACTTGGAACGGTCCGGCTTGTAGCGGAAAAGTTGCGGCGCTACGGGAAAGAGTTGGGGGCGCCAGCATCGTTTGATTCTCCCCCTGTCAGTAACTTCGATCAAATGTGGAACGTTCAAACGGATGGAAATGAAGATTTGAGCGAGTTGCAAGTTATTGACAAGACCAATTATTTGCTGGGAACTCGTTATCAGCCGACATCGCCGGAGATGTTTAACGAGATCATTGAGGCGTATCCTCTTCCCCTTCAAGAGTCCATATTTATAGACTGTGGAGCAGGAAAAGGTCGGGTGTTGCTGCTGGCATCCGAACTTCCATTCAAACGGATTATCGGGGTTGAGTTTGCCCGCGACCTCACGGAGATTGCGCGAGCCAACATTCAAGGGTACCGCAGTCTGACCCAGAAATGCGGTCAGTTGCAGGCGATTTGCGTGGACGCGACGATTTTCCCTTTTCCGGTAGAACCGACAATTCTCTACCTGTACAACCCCTTCGCAGGGGAGGTAATGAGGAAGTTTATCGAGCATGTGGAAAATACATTGAAACAACACCCTAGAACATTTTTCGTCCTTTATCGCAATCCGAAATATGCCAGTCTCTGGGACGGGAGCAAATACTTTAATAGAGTCAGAGCCACGGACAAGTTTGTGATCTATAAGGGATTACGAGAAGTAAAAACGAACGGAGTTGAGGGGCTACCGCGTGACAATAGGGATAATTAAGACATTCGAAGGGCTTGAGGCAATACGGCTTGACTGGGAAAAATGGCAGAGTCACCCCAACAATGATTTTGCTCAGTTCAAGATGATCTGCCAGCTTCGTTCGGAGGTCGAATCGCCCTGCGTAACGGTGGTAGCGCAGAGTGGTCAACCAAATACATTATTGGTTGGCCGCTTGGAGCATACGCAATTCGCACCGTCAATCGGTTATATTCGGACACTGAGAATACCCGCCAAGGTCATGACCATTCTCCATCAAGGGGAACTCGGCCAGATTGATACTGAAGTCGCACTGAAGTTGGTTGAATTTCTTTGGTCTATTTTGGGCTCCGGTATGGCGGATGCTATCGAGTTTCACTATCTCTCGGACGATTCACCGCTCCTGAAAGCATTGCAGGTTCAGAGGCCGGGGTGGCTTTGTCATAAAAAGCCCAGGTGGACCACTCACTGGGAGATGAATTTGCCAGCAGAGGGGGCTTTTATTGAGCGTAAAATCCGAGCCAAGCACCGCACGGGCATCCGGAAAAAGGAACGTGATCTAGACGCAGCTTTTCCGGGCAAGGTTTTATGGACGTGGATGACGGAATTTGACGATATCCCCAGCCTTTGCACGCGACTCGAAGAGGTGGCCGCAGTTGCTTATCAGCGCGGGTTGGGTTCTGGCTTTAGAGATAATAAAGAATTTCGCCAGCGTTTGGCTCTATTTGCGAGTCGAGGTCAGCTGCGTGTGCAGTTGCTGGAGATTGATGGGAGAATACGGGCCTTCTGGTACGGATTTCTTTACCAAGGCGTCTTTCATTTGTCGGAAACTGCTTACGATCCATGCTTGGGCAAGTATGAAGTCGGGACTATGATTTTCATTAGATTGAATGATGAATTGACGAAGGAGGGAGTTCGGAAGCTTGATTTTGGTATGGGAGATGCCCCTTATAAAAGACGGTTCGGAGACCGGTGCTGGCAGGAGGGGACAGTCCGGCTATTCGCTCCAACCGCCAAAGGATTAGTGCTCCGATCATATATTGGAC
>JAFDXA010000208.1 GCA_018268185.1 Bacteroidota bacterium | reverse complement strand
TGGTCGTTTTCTTTGCGTGGCACTGGAAAGGCCGTGTGGCTGGCATTCTGGCATCTTACCTCGTACTTGCTGTGTATGCTTTTTACTATTTTATAAAAAGAGGTTACCTGTTCGGAAGCATAAAAAAACAATATATCGTTAATGAATTGATCTATGCTGTGCCGATCATCGCCATGCAGGCCGGTATATTCTGCATGAACTCATCCGATAAATTCTTTCTTTCCTCCTTTACCAGCGACAACAACGAAACAGTAGGTATTTACAGTATTGCCAGCATATTCGGCTCGGTGATTATTGTTTTGTGTACTGCTTTATTGCAATACGTATTTCCGAAAATATATGCAGAACTGGCGGATGTAAACACAAATTACAGGTCTATAAGAAAGCACTTTGTTTTTTACCTGTTGGCTATTACCGGGGCAAGTTTGTTGATCGTGATTTTTACACCGGTACTGTATCATTATTTCATCAACGAAAAATACCATGCCGCACTTCGTTACATATACCTTTTGTGTACAGGTTATTTTTTATGGTCGGTGGCTTACTTTTTTTATTCTTTTCTGCTGTACAATAAGCAAAAGAAAAAAATACTCCTGCTATCCTGTCTCAGTATTATGGTAAGTCTCACTTGTAATTATTTTTTTATCAGGAGATGGAGTGATTATGGTGCCGCATTGTCTACGGCAGTCTCCTATTTGATTGTTTTAATACTAACTTTAATATTCACAGCGGAACACTGGAAGCAATTCCTGCTTTCTCCTGCTCCAAAAGCCGATATTGAAACCAATTCATGAAAGAACTTATATACAGATTAGTGGATACCGTAACGGGCGGAAAGGGACTTAAGAAAACCATCAATGGTTTCCCGGTAAAACTGCCCACCCGTTATGTGAACTATTTCCCGGCCGATTATGAAACGGATAATTTCAATTTCCTGAAGCGGTACGTTAAACCCGGAGACCAGGTGTTGGATATCGGCGCTCACATTGGCCTCTTTGCTGTTTCGGCGGCCCAGCTTGCCGGAAGGAAGGGAAAAATATATGCTTTTGAACCAGCCAGTGAAACCCAGCAACTGCTACGCCAAACCATTGCCATCAATAATATGCAGGATGTTATTCAGCCTTATGAAGCGGCTGTTGGTTCGCATACGGGCAAGATCACTTTTTATGTGTCTGATATCAAAGGCGACAATAGTAATAGCCTGGTTTCTTATAAAGACGATCGTAAGCTGAATGCAAAAGAAGTTGATATATTCCGCATAGATGATTTTATTCAGCAGAAGCAGGTGAAGGACCTTTCATTTATTAAAATTGATGTTGAGGGTGCTGAATATGATGCATTGTGCGGAGCCATCAATACGCTGAAAACAGTAAAGCCGGTATGCATTGTGGCTATTCACCCAGAACCCATCGCTGCCAAAGGCGATAGCCTTGAAAAAATTTATGACCTTATCGCCAGTTGCGGTTACAATATCTATTATGATCAGCAGCTCATCAGCAGGGAAAGCTTTTGCAGCAACAAAGAGCTGATCGACCTGCATATCATTCCTGCTTAAAACTGTATGAAAAAAACGATCCTTCATTTTATTTACGACCTGGGGCGTGGCGGTGCCGAAACCATGCTCGTAAGAACTTTGAAGGAATTGCCGGAATACAACAACATCGTTGTTACCCTTTACCCTCACAACGAGTTTAAAAAAGAGCTGGAAGGCATCACCTGCATCTGTTTGAACCAGGGGATGCTATTATCATTTCCGTTTACAGCACTGAGGCTGAAAAGAATAATAGAAGACCATAAAGTTGATCTTGTGCATACGCATCTTTTCTGGCCAACACTAATTGCCAGGATGGGTACACCCAAACATATTCCACTGATCAGCACGATACATGCGTTCATCGCAACTTCTGTTGAATATAAAAAATGGTATATCAGGCTGCTGGATAAATTATCCTATAAGCTCAGGAATACTGCTATCATTGGAGTGGCAAAGGGTGCTACCGCTGAATATTTTTCATTTCTCGGGTTGAAACCTTACCGGTCATATTCCCTGTATACTTTTGTTGATGTTGACAGGTTTCGGGTTAATGGCAATACTCCGGTAATACCCGGCAAGCCTTTCAGGGTGGTCAGTACCGGGGCCTTGCGCTTGCAGAAGAACCAGCAATATCTCGTAAATGCATTCAGCTTTTTGAAAGAGGGCGACATAGAGCTGCATATTTATGGCGATGGGCCTTTGCGAGAACAACTGCAATCGGCAATCACGGATTCAGGTTCCAGGGTTGTATTAAAGGGTGTTGTGAACAACATGGAGGAAATTTTGCCCCAATACAACCTATTTGTAATGTCATCTACTTTTGAAGGTTTTTCGCTGGCAGTGCTGGAAACCATGGCCATGAAAGTGCCGATGTTACTGAGTGATATTGTATCTTTCAGGGAGCAATGCGGGGATACAGCTGTTTATTTCAACATCAATGATCCTGTTGATTTTGCAAATAAACTGAAACAACTTGCAGGCGATTCCGCTCTACGATCTGCATTGGCAGAAAAAGCTTACCAACGGGTTATAGAAAACTTTACCTTGCAGCATCACATGAAACAACTGAAAGAAATTTATAACGAAAATATCCGTTGAATTTTCGGGCATTCCGCCCTCGAATGCAACGCTAAAAGGATCAGTTTATGAGTTCAGATAAGAATTACTTTGTGCACGAAAGCAGTTATGTAGATGAAGGCTGTGAGATCGGCAACAATGTTAAGGTCTGGCATTTTTCGCACATCATGCCTAAATGTAAGGTTGGTGATGGAACCAATATCGGGCAGAATGTAGTGGTAAGCCCCGGTGTTGTGCTGGGTAAAAATGTGAAGGTTCAGAACAATGTGTCTATTTACGAAGGCGTTATTTGTGAAGACGATGTTTTTCTTGGCCCTTCCATGGTATTCACGAATGTGATAAACCCCCGCAGCGCTGTTACGAGAAAACATGAATACAAAACAACACTTGTGAAGCGGGGGGCAAGCATCGGAGCCAATGCAACGATCGTTTGTGGTAACGAGATAGGTGAGTTTTCATTTATTGGTGCAGGCGCCGTGGTAACCAAAGCTGTTCCTGCTTATGCGCTGATGGTTGGCAACCCGGCCCGGCAGAAAGGATGGATGAGTGAATTCGGCCACAGACTTGAGTTCGACCAAAACAACATTGCAGTATGCCCGGAAAGCAAACAGGAATACCTGCTGGAAAATAATAAAGTGAAAAGAATCAAATAACATGAAGAATTTTGCATTGATCGGGGCAGGTGGATACATCGCACCCCGTCATATGAAGGCGATCAAAGATACCGGCAATAACCTCATTGCCGCATTGGATAAACACGATTCCGTTGGCATTCTCGATAGTTTCTTTCCCGAAGCCAATTTCTTTACAGAATTTGAAAGGTTCGATCGGCACCTCGAAAAACTCAAGCGCCAGAATATCAAAACAGATTTTGTAAGCATCTGCAGCCCGAATTACCTCCACGATGCTCATATCCGTTTCGGATTGCGTATCGGCGCCGATGCGATCTGCGAAAAACCGCTGGTGCTCAATCCATGGAATATAGATGCACTTGAAGAAATAGAACAGGAAACAGGCAAGAAGGTATACACCATTTTACAGTTGCGTTTGCACCCGGCCATTATTGAGCTGAAAGAAAAAATAAGTAGTGCACCGAAAGATAAAAAGTTCAAAATCGATCTTCAATACATCACTTCACGGGGTAACTGGTATCATACGAGTTGGAAGGGCGATATACAGAAAAGTGGAGGCATTGCCACCAATATCGGCGTTCATTTCTTTGATATGCTGATGTGGATCTTTGGTGATGTAAAGAACAATGAAGTGATTGAACATGGTACAGATACCGCAAGGGGTAACCTCGAACTGGAAAGAGCTGATGTGAGCTGGATGCTGAGCATCAATGAAAATACACTGCCGCAGGATGTAAGAGCGGCCGGCAAAAGAACTTTCCGCACGCTCACCATTGATGGCGATGCATTTGAATTCAGTGAAGGATTTACAGAACTGCATACGGTTTCCTATGCCAATATTCTTGCGGGCAAAGGATTCCTCCTGGCAGAAACAAGAAGGGCCATCCAACTGGTGCACGACATCAGGAATAAGAAAAAATAGCGCTTCCTTTAAATGGAATTTTAATGGGTCTTGCAGCACTGCGAAACAAACTCAGGGAAGATTTTACAAAGAGTATTTTAACAGTACTCGGAGGCAGTACGGTGTCACTTGCTTTGCCTCTCATCAGTACCCTGTGGCTTGTAAGATTATACGACGCTGCCATTGATTTTGCTCCCTTCGCACTTTATACAAGTTTTTGCGCAACGCTTACAGCATTCGGCAATTCTCATTATACCAACGCCATACTTGTAGCCGATAATGAAAAAGAATCGGTAAGTATGGTTCGTCTCACCATGTTCATCAATATTATTGTAGCAGTAGTGAGCCTGTTGCTGCTTGTTGTTTTTCGTGTACAATTGCTTGATTTTTTGCACGCCGGTGATTCCTTCTATACCATGGTGTGGCTGGTTCCGCTCACCGTTCTGCTGATGGGCGTGAATGCAGCTTTCACCCAATGGGCCTATCGTTTCAAACAGTTTAAACGGGTGGCTGTAAACAGGGTGATGCAGGCATTCATCACTGTTTTTTTCCAGACAATATTCGGGATCCTGTATAAAAATCTGCAGGGACTGATACTGGGATATTTTATCGGGCAGTTTATCTCCGCTATCGTACTGGCTTATCGTTGCCTGCATAATGATCCTCAACTCAAAGCGCCGATCACTGTGCCGGAATTAAAAAAGGATGCGAAGAAGTACAATATTTTCTTCCGGTTTCAAACACCTGCCGACATCATCAATGTATTCACCCAACAGATGCCGAGTTTTCTGCTTTCGAGATTTGCTACGGCTGCTTCACTTGGATACTACGGGCAGGCTTACCGTTTGCTGGTGGCGCCATCATCCCTTATCACAGGCGCCATAGCAGATGTATTCAGGCAGCAAGCCAACCAGGATTACCGCGAGAAAGGAAATGCCTCAGCAATATTCATGCGTACTGCCAGGATGCTGGCAGCTATTATGATCCTGCCATGTCTTGCGGTGGCCATTGCCGGCCCGTGGATATTCGGTTTTTTATTTGGTGCCGAATGGGCTACAGCCGGTGTTTACGCAAGGATACTGGTGATCATGCTGCTACCAAAGTTTATTGTAAGCCCATTGAGTTATATGTATATCATCTGCCGCAAGCAGGTGGAAGATTTCTTTATTCATATTTACATCCTGCTATCTACATTCCTGGTATTTTACCTGGGCTATACATTGTATGGAACAGTTGAAATGATGCTTCTCTTCTTTTCCATTAACTATGCTTTGATCTATGTACTGTATTTTTTCCGGTCGCATCGTTTTGCCAAAAAGAACGATCCTGCTGCATAGCGAAATTTAGTACAAGAGTGCGACGCCAATGAAGCCCGGATAAGCTTTGCTGCTGGTATCATAAATAAAGATTGGCAGATACCCAAAGCAGGGATAAATTTGCAGCCTGCACAACGGCATGAGCGATTTTGAAAAACAATATTACGAGTCAGAAAAATTCTGGTCAGGCGATGTACTCCAGGATGAAATGAACCGGAACCGGATATCATTTACGGCGAGCCTTATTCCGCCGGATGTGAAATCATTGGTAGATGTTGGCTGCGGCAATGGCATATTCCTGAATTACCTCAAGGCCAATCGGGCTTTCGAGAGGATGGTAGGAACGGATCGCAGCGAAGTGGCTCTGCGCATGGTGCAGGCAGAAAAAATTTTGAGTGACATCACGCAGCTTCCTTTTGCCAACAGCGAGTTCGACTGCGCTACCTGCCTTGAAGTGATAGAACATCTTCCGCAGGAAACTTACCGGCAGGCATTGAAGGAAATTGCCCGGGTTTCGGCAAAATACATCATCATAACAGTTCCGTACAACGAAGATCTGTTGGAAACACAAACGCAGTGTCCCCGTTGTAAAAGTAAATTCAATTCTGATCTTCACTTGCGGAGTTTCCAGGAAAAAGATATGCAGGCATTGTTTCTTGAACATGGATTTGAATGTTCCGGAACCAAAGTTTTTTTTCCGTTTAAGCGGAATGTGGGCGCCAAACTGCTGGAAAAGCTGGAAGCAAAAGAAAAATTCCAATCTCCTATTTGCCCGATCTGCGGTTATGAAAATGAAAGTTATGAAGCCTGGAGTCCGAAGATGATGGAGGCGCACGTTAATGCACCGGGAATTTACAACCGCATTAAGCAAAGTCTAAAGAAAGTGTGGCCGAAAGAAACCGTACCGGGATTCTGGATCGCCGGTATTTACACAAAAAAATAGTTACAGTTCCGATAATGATCGCTATTATAGATTATGGTGTGGGAAATCTCAATTCCATCAGGAATATGCTGAAGAAGATCGGTGTGGAATCGATCATCACATCACAACCAGCGGAAGTGGAAGCTGCCGAAAAATTCATATTGCCCGGCATCGGCTCCTTTGAATATGGTATGAAAAAACTCCGTGACGCTTCTTTTTTTCCGACGCTGCAACAGAAAGTGATCGAGAACAAAACTCCGGTACTGGGTGTATGCCTGGGCGCCCAGCTGCTGTTCAATGGAAGTGAAGAAGGGCAGCCGGTTCCGGGATTAGGCTGGATTGATGGACAGGTGGTTCGTTTCGATCAAAGCCGGATGGAAGCACAATTCAAAGTGCCACACATGGGTTGGAATGAGGTTCAATTGAAAAGAGAAAGCAATCTTTTTAAAGATGTGCAGCCTGATCATCGTTATTATTTTGTTCATGCCTATCACATGATCTGCAACCAGCAGGCCGATATACTTGCCGAAAGCAATTATTCTTATAACTTCGTTGCTGCAGTTGAAAAGCAGCACATACTCGGCGTGCAGTTTCACCCCGAAAAAAGCCATAAGTTCGGCATGAAACTCTACGAGAATTTTATCAAATACTATTAGAAAGGTTATGCGGCGATTCAGGGTGATCCCGGTGCTGATGTTGCACCAGGGAGGCTTGTATAAATCTGAAAAATTCAGGAATTACAAATACGTTGGTGACCCGATCAATGCAGTGAGGATATTCAATGATAAAGAGGTTGATGAATTGATCATTGTTGATATTGACGCCAGCAGGGAAGGTCGGGGGCCGAATATGCAGCTTTTATCAGAGATAGCCGGCGAAGCTTTCATGCCAATGGGATATGGCGGTGGATTGAGTAATATTGAGCAGGTGAAGCAACTGGTATATGAAGGATATGAAAAGGCGATCTTTAACTACAGCGCTATTCATAACCTGCCGCTGGTTGAAGAAACAGCGCATCTGTTCGGAAGCAGCAGTACCGTGGTTTCAATAGATGTGGGGAAGAACTGGCTGGGCAATTACAAAGTGTATGAACTCAATGGTAAGAAGTCTGTAAGTACAACTGTGGTTGAATTAGCAAAAAGGGTGGAAGCAGCAGGAGCCGGTGAATTGATGATCAACTCGATCGACAGGGATGGAACCATGGAAGGGTACGATATTGATCTTATCAAACAGGTTTCATCGGCGGTAAAAATCCCGGTGATTGCCAATGGGGGAGCTGGTTCAACAAAGGATTTTGGGAAGGCGATCAAAGAAGGAGGTGCATCGGCAGTTGCAGCAGGAAGTATGTTTGTATTCCAGATGCCGCATAAAGCAGTGCTGATAACTTACCCGGACAGTAAAAGTATCGATACCATTTTAGCAGGCTGATCATAAAGAAGCAATTAATCAGAGGGCAGGATCAACAGGATATGACTACAAAAAAAAATTACCAG
>JAFDXA010000207.1 GCA_018268185.1 Bacteroidota bacterium | reverse complement strand
CAGGTACTGGTAGAATTAAATACAGAAAAGAATAAAACCTACGAAGCTTATGTAAGCAAGATATATCCTCACTTCAATGAAAAAACACAGTCGTATAAAATTGAAGCCAGGTTTGTGCAGCAGCAGCCGGGTTTGATATCCGGCACACAACTGCAGGCCAATATCATTACTGAAAAGAAAGAAAAGGCCCTGTTAGTGCCAAGGAATTTCCTGCAAGCTGACAACAGCATTCTCGTTAAACGTGGAGATAAGATTGACACCGTAAAGATCACAACAGGAATTTCCTCTGATGAATGGGTAGAAATACTGAGCGGTCTTTCCATCACTGATAACATCGCCAAACAGAAATAATATGAAACTGAGTGTAAACAGTGAGATAGCTTTCACTTATCTTTTTGCCAGGAAGAAGCAGACTGTGATCGCAGCTCTTGGTGTGATGTTCGGCGTATCCATGTTCATCTTTATGCAGTCACTGATGAAAGGAACCAACGATTATTTTGAAAAGCAATCTTTCAATACAACACCTCATATCAGGCTTTACAGCGAAAACAAAGTTGCTGATACGCATATCCTCGATAGCTTCATCAAAGACGCTTCTGTAAAAATACTGGTGAATCCAAAACAGTTGCTGCAGCGGCAGGGCATCATCAATCCCAATGGCGTTATCAGCAGGCTTCGCAAAGATCCGGAACTCTCATTCATCACTCCCCAGGTAACTACCAACGTCATCTATACAAGCGGCAGTGTTCAACTAAACGGAACGGTAGCAGGCGTTGACATCATACAGGAAGATAAAATGTTTGATGTGCAGGGCAACATGGTTGTGGGCGACTTCCGCGATCTTAACCGCGTTAACAACAGTATTCTTATTGGCAAAGGAATTGCCGGTAAGCTGAGCCTGCATGTTGGAGACAACATTACCGTAGCTTCCGGCACCGGCAGCCCCATGATCATGAAGATCATCGGCATTTTCCAGAGTGGCGTTAAGCTTGTTGATGAAACAAAATCATACGCCAACATTGTTCAGGCACAAAGCCTGCTGGGCAAAGACAGGAGTTATGTTACCGATATCAAGATCAACCTGAAAGATTACAACAAAGCTCCGGCCAAAGCCCGTGAAATTGAAACCATCACAGGATATAAAGCGGAAGACTGGGTGCAGGCAAATGCTCAATTGAAAACGGCTTTTAAGATCCGGGCCATGATATTGAATTCAGTTGTTGGCGTGATATTGCTCGTAGCAGGTTTCGGCATCTACAATATCCTCAACATGACGATCTACGAAAAGATAAAGGAGATCGCCATTCTCAAAGCGACTGGGTTTTCGGGTTATTCCGTCATCAGCATCTTTCTGCAACAGGCAATTTATATTGGTTTGATGGGTGCTGTGATCGGCATCGGCATCGGCTTCCTGATAACCTATGGTTTCTCCAAAGTTTATATTGGCGGGCCCAATCCAACAAGCGGAACATTGAGTTATATACCCATGTCGTTTTACATACCTCATTACGTTGAAGCCATATTTTTTGGGTTGATAACAACAATTGCTGCAGGTTATTTCCCTGCAAGAAAAGCTTCCCGTGTTGACCCCGTAACCATAATCAGAGGATAATGAACAGCATCGCATTAAAAGCAAAAAATATAGTCAAGTACTTTAATGACCCGGTCACTTTAAAAGTGCTGGATGATATTTCATTTGAAGTAAAGACCGGCGAGTTTGTATCTATTGTTGGTAAATCAGGATGCGGTAAATCCACCCTGCTATACATCCTCTCTACCATGGATACCACGTATGAAGGCGAACTGGAAGTGAACCACCAGAAAGTTACAGGTCTGTCGCTGAACCAACTGGCCGCCATCAGGAACAGCTCTATCGGTTTTGTGTTCCAGTTTCATTACCTCCTCCCCGACTTTACGTGCCTTAAAAATGTGATGATCCCGGCGCTCAGGCTCGGTAAATACAGTTACAAGGAAGTGGAAGAAAGAGCCTATGAAAAGCTGAAAATGTTTGGTGTGGAAGAGCAGGCACTCAAACACGCCGGCAAACTTTCCGGCGGTCAGCAGCAACGCGTTGCCATTGCTCGTGCATTGATCAATGATCCTGCGATCATCATGGGAGACGAGCCTACCGGCAACCTGGATTCAAAGAATACAGCCATTGTATTCGACCTGTTTCAGCGGCTGTCGAAGGAGTTTCAGCAAACCATCATCACCGTAACCCACGACGAGGATTTTGCCCGCCGTTCAGACAGGATCATCGAAATGTCTGATGGCAGGATCATCAACCAACATTGATTTTTTCCGCATAACCAGTTCCAGCTTCAGCTTGGGCTCATTCAGAAAAATGTTTCAAAAAAAATTTTGCAGTTCTGAAAAAAAAAATTTCCTTTGGTACGAAATAATCCGATACTTATTCTTCTTTGGAAAGCGCCTGTTAACCTTCACCCCTTCTGTCCCTCTAAAAAATAGATCCTGTTATTGAAATTCCACCCGTGATCCCGATCACAATTCTTTAACCTTTTATACTTCAATCATGATACATCGTATCATCAATGGTCAGTTGGTGCTGGCGGCCATGCTCATCTGCCTGTCATTTGCAACCTGCTATTTTTTCAGCGATCCGCTCGAATCTTTCGGCGCCAGTTTATTGCTGGCAACCGGTAAAGCTCCTGTTTACAGCATGCTGTTCCTCTGCCTATTACTTGTTTCAGGCATCCTGTTGCCGATTCCTTCTTCCATTGCGGGTATCAGCGCAGGCTTCCTGCTGGGGGTGGTAAATGGAACAATGGTATGCTTTGCAGGAATGATGCTGGGTTGTATCATTGGCTATGCTTTGGGCAAGGGTTCAGAAAAATCTATTCCCTGGCTGGGCGTGGATGATTCATTAAGAATGGAGAAGATCTTCCGCCGTTATGGAAAATGGGCTCTTGTATTTGCCAGCCCCATACCGGTATATGCAGAAACAAGTGTTTTTTATGCCGGCACTACCCGCATGCACTTTGGTGATTTTTTATTTTCTACATCGCTTTCTAATATGATCCTTTCAATGCTGTATGCCGGAGTTGGAGCTTACGCTGTAACCCTCAATTCCATTATTCCGGCTGTTGCGGGCATCGTTTTGTTCCCGGGCATCGCATTGCTGCTCAAAAATTATTCAGAAGCAGCAATTTCGAGGCTGAAATAAATTCAGACGATTTTCGAAGAGAAACCATATACCGGGTGATAAATTAATTTATATTACCCGGATTTTTTTGCCCATACATGCCCGGAACCTTACTCATCGACCAATTTTTATCCTGACCATTTTTTTCTTACAGGGGAAGCCTGTTTCTTATTCATAGGTTTACCATCGCCTGAAATTGCTGAATAAATATTATCCTGATTAATGGTGCATCACTATCCGGCCAGGCATACATTTACCCGGAAATACCTACCCATGGAAACAATCGAAGTATCATACGTGATACACCGCGGCAACAGGCGAATAAAGATATCTTTTGAACCTGCTGGAGAAATTACCCGGTTGGTAAAAAAGATAAACGGGGCCAGGTTCAGCAAAACGATGAAAAGCTGGCACATGCCCTGTCATAAAAATGCTTACCAGCATTTTAAGAACAGCATTCCGAATGGCTGGAAAATTATAGAACTTAAGGAAAGTGACGATGCTGGAAATGTACTTACTCCCGAAACCGCAACTGAGTATAAATACCAGGTACCGGCTAAAATCAATGCCTTCAAAAAACAACCTGCAGAACTCAAGGCAAAGATATTTTCTCTTAACAATGTCAATCTTCAGACTTTACAGATATATATCCGCCAACTCGATCTCAAATCCTACAGTGAAAGTACCATCCGCACTTACAAAAACGAATTCACTGCATTCCTGAGCTTACTTGGAAACAGGGAGGCGCATCTTATTACCACTGATGAATTGAGGAGATACATGCAGTATTGTGCCGTAACATTGGGCCTCAGTGAGCATACCTTGCACAGTCGGTTGAATGCTTTAAAATTCTATTACGAGCAGGTATTGAAAAAAGAAAAGTTTTTCTTTGACATTCCCAGACCCAAAAAACCATTTCAGTTGCCAAGGGTTTTGGGTGAATATGAAATCGGCAAACTTTTCAATGCCCTGGAAAATAAAAAACACAAAGCAATTCTCTTTACGGCATACAGTGCCGGCTTAAGAGTTAGTGAAGTGGTAGCTTTGGAATTAAAGGATATTGACAGTGACCGGATGCAGATCTTTGTAAGAAATGCCAAAGGCAAGAAGGATCGCTATGTGATGTTAAGTCCGGTTTTACTTGATATACTCCGCAATTACCTCGGAACCTGTCGCCCACGCCCGGTAAAATACCTGTTTGAAGGGATGGCAGTTGGAGAACCGATGAGTAGCAGGGCGGCCCAGCACATTTTTATGGAAGCAAGGCTGAAAGCAGGGATTAAAAAAGAATTAGGCTTTCACAGCCTGCGCCACAGTTTTGCCACCCACCTGCTTGAAAAAGGGGTTGACATTAAATATATCAAGGATCTCCTGGGCCATTTCAGCATAACTACCACTACCCGTTACCTCCATGTAAAGAAGGAAAACCTCGTCAATATCTCAAGTCCGCTCGATGATATTTTCTCCCGTGGCAAGCTAAAATTCTAACCCATACCAACACATTATAACTTTTCTTAATCGTCATTGCCGCAACCTCAGTTCTCTAAATAAACACATTAAGCTCTTATTTACAAGGCTTTTATACCCGCATCTTCTTTTTTGAATTTCGTATATTTAATTGTTAACTGCAAGCTTAGTGAAGTCCCCGAT
>JAFDXA010000206.1 GCA_018268185.1 Bacteroidota bacterium | reverse complement strand
GCTATCCAAAACCTGAAAACCTGGAAACATAATGAAGGATATTCTCCTGAATTCGCCGGCGAAGCAATTGGTTTTGGAATGGATTTCGGAAGTTCTGGAAGTGCCCTGCCAAGGATAACTACCTTTGGATTAAATGTTAATTTCTAATCGTTAAACACTATTTAAAATCAAACTCATGATAAAGATTAAACAAACAATGGTTGTTATCCTGCTTGCGGTGCCAACTGTTCTTTTGTTTTCAGGATGTAAAAAATTCCTGGACAGGAAGCCTCTGCTGGCCACGGTAGATGATCTGCAGGTAGGTGCGTTGGATGGTTCTGTGTTGGGATTATACGGAGCTGTTCGTAACTCGGCCGCCGACCCTTATTGTGGAGATGGCTTTGAAAATATTCCTTGGGTTGCCATGAATGGCTTCCGCTCAGATGATGCGGAGATCGTTGCAGATCCGGGAGCTTCAGCCTGGCACCAGACTTACGATCTGTTCCAATATACCAAAGACGACTGGGGTGCAGGATTGTATTGGGATAAGCACGTAGTATTCATCGGGCTTTGTAACTCTGCTTTGGATCTTGCAGAAAAAGGAAACTACACAGATCCGGCTTCCATTATCAATGTTGCAGAAGCCAGGTTCTGGAGAGCGTATGCTTATTTTGATATGGTGAGGACTTACGGAGAAGTTCCCATTTATGATTACCCAATCGTAAATCCAAGCGATAATAATAAAGAAAAATCAACAGTAGCGGAAGTATACTCATTCATCAATGATGATCTTACTTACGCAGAAGAACACCTTCCGCTGGTTTGGGAAGCCAAGTTCGCCGGTCGCTTAACAAGCGGAGCTGCTAAAACAATGCACGCTAAAGTGTTGTTATATCAACAGCAATGGGGACCAGCTTTGGCCCTTTGCAAAGATGTAATGAACAGCAACCAGTATTCACTCTTTGCTCCATACTGGCAGATATTCAAAAAAGACGGAGAGCTTTGCTCAGAATCTATATTTGAGATCCAGGCATCTAAAACCGCCAATGATGGAAACACTTATTGGAGCAGGCTCGGACAATGCCAGGGTGTAAGGGGCGCTTCCGGAACAAACTGGGATCTTGGATGGGGATGGAATACACCTTCACCAGCCCTGGTTGCCTCATACGAATCAGGTGATGCAAGAAAAGATGCGACCATATTGTACTCAGGTCAGTCAGACGGCGGATCAAGCACAGGGGGTTACGGAAATACCGTTCCAAACCTGAGCAATGCGCTTTATTGGAATAAAAAAGTGTATAACAACTACAACGATTATCTGGCTGCCGGTTTGGGAACGCCAAACAACGAAGCGCAGAATACTTTTGTAAATCACAGGGTACTGCGTTATGCAGATGTGAAGTTGATGGCTGCTGAAGCTGCCAACGAAATCGGCGGCGGAAGCAATGGTACAGATGCTGCAGGATGGGTGAATGAGGTACGTACGAGGGCCGGGCTTTCATCGATCAGCTTCGTTAACCAGGCACAAATGCGTGATGTGATCAAGCAGGAAAGAAGGGTTGAATTTGCGATGGAATTTGAAAGATTCTTTGACCTTGTTAGGTGGGGTGATGCAGAAACTGTGTTAGCTCCTTTGGGATACCAACATAAACACAGGTTCTATCCCATACCTAACTCTGCGCTGAGTTCAAATACACTACTCGTACAGAACCCGGAATGGCCATAAAAAATTAAAACTTTAATACACATAAAATGAAAAAAACACTTTACAGCCTGCTGGCATTGGTACTGATAGTAGCCGTAGCCAGTTGTGATAAAAAAGACAAACCGGCTTTAGGTGATTATCCCACGGATTCAAACCCGCCGGATGGCCCGTTGAAGTTTTACGCTGCTTTTGATGGTACTACCAGCAATGCCCTGAAAAATGCCGTAGACAGTATCAAAGCAAACTTCCCTTCAGACAATCCCTTTACCGCCGGTGCAGGGATCAGCGGAAGCTGCGTAACAGGTGTGAACCAGAAGTTCATCAAGTATCCTTCATTCAACACCTGGACTGCCAGCAGCAGCATGACAGTTTCCGTTTGGTTTAAACAAGATGGCCAGACAAAGAACAATACAGGTGGTAATGGCCCTCAGTATATATTCTCACTGAAAGCTGCGGGAGGCTACCATTGGAGCAATGCAGTTGGTTTCTTCTTCATTGAAGGAAACAACACAGCCTGCGCTGTAAAAAGCATGTTCGTAAGCCCTTCTGACCCTGCCAATCCAAACAGCAGCCCTTCAGATGCATGGTTTACATGGGAAGGCGGTCAAACTATCGCCGGACTGTGCGACAACCAATGGCACCACCTGGCGTTGGTATATGATGAAACAAACAGTTCTGTTAAACTTTATGTAGATGGCGTTCAGAATCCAAACGTAAAGAACTGGGGAAGTCATGGAGCCCTCCGTCTTGCAACATCCAAGATCACAGAATACAGGGTGGGTGCAGGCCCTTCTACAGGTTACACAACCGACGACTGGCTGGCTTGCAGCTTCAAAGGAAGCCTCGACCAGTTGAGGATGTATGGTGTAGCTCTTTCTGCGTCTGATATCCAGGCATTGTACGATGCACATAAATAAGTTTTTATTTCATAACGCAGCATAATAAAAGGGGCTGACAGATTCTGTCCAGCCCCTTTTAATTCTATCAATCCTTCCCCTTGTAACCCGACCAGTTTCCTGTATCCTGTTAAAACCACCCAACTCTTTAACTTCCTGTATTTACCCAACTGAAAAGGGTATAAATTAGTAACCGGAATAAGTTATACCCATTCTGTTACTGCAACTGCAGAAAATAACACAATATGAATATCAGAAGGCTCGCTGCTTTTGGAACAATACTGGCTGCTGCCGGCATGTTCTCGTGCTCAAAAAAAGAACACAGAAATACTATGTTCGCAAGTTTGCCTGCTACGCAAACTCATATAGATTTTGTGAACAAACCGGAAGAGCATGAGTTATTCAATATTCTCTATTACCTCTACTATTATAATGGCGGCGGCGTAGCTACCGGCGATATAAACAACGATGGTCTTCCTGATATTTATTTCTCCGCAAATAAAAAAGGAGGAAACAAACTTTACCTCAACAAAGGAAACTTTCAATTTGAAGATATTACACAAAGTGCAGGCGTGGCAGGAACTGCCGACTGGAGCACCGGCGTTACCATGGCAGATGTAAACGGCGATGGACTACTCGACATTTATGTTTCAACCGTAAGCGGTAAATACAACCTTGCCGGCCATAACGAACTCTTTATAAATAAAGGCAACAACAGGTTTTCAGAAGAATCAGCAAAGTATGGATTAAACACCTCATGTCTAACCACCCAATCTGTTTTCTTTGACTATGATCATGATGGAGATCTTGATTGCTTCATCCTTAACCAATCACACCATCCTCATGCAAACATAAAAGATACCAGCAACCGCAGAAAATACGATGAGCTTTCCGGCGACAGGCTTTACCGGAATGATATTGCCACCACAGGAAAGTTTACTGATGTATCTGCACAGGCGGGGATCTACCAAAGCAACCTTGGTTATGGATTGGGAATTGCGGTGGCCGATATGAATAACGATGGTTGGGATGATATTTACATCGGAAATGATTTTCATGAAAATGATTATTTCTATGTGAACAATGGCAATGGAACATTTACCGAAGATGGCGCAGCTCACTTCAGGCATTACAGCCGCTTCAGCATGGGAAATGATATTGCGGATTACAATAACGACGGGCAACCCGACGTGATAACGGTTGACATGCTTCCTCCTGATGAAAAAAACCTGAAATCTTACGGAAGCGATGAAAATGCTGATATCTACAAACTCAAACTTGAGATGAACGGCTTTCAGAAACAGTATTCAAAAAACTGCCTGCAGCGAAACAATGGCGGCGGCGAAAGTTTCAGCGAAACATCATTGCTCTCAGGCGTTGCAGCAACAGACTGGAGCTGGGCTCCTTTGTTTGCCGATTTCGATAATGATGGAAAGAAAGACATTTTCATTTCGAGCGGTATTGTAAAAAGGCCGGTTGATCTTGATTACATAAGGTTCGTATCAGACCTTGATCTTAAAAAAGGAAGGCAGATGACGGATAAGTATGATGATATAGCCATTAAGAACATGCCAGACGGAAGTTCTCATCCGTACTTTTTTAAGAACGACGGAGGGATCCGTTTTGAAGATGTAAGCAATGATTGGGGAACGGGAGACATGAGTGGTTATTACACAGGAGCTTCTTATGCAGATCTTGATAATGACGGAAACCTGGATGTTATCATCAATTGTATCAACTCCCCGGCCATTGTTCTGAAAAACAATGCGCCCCTCAAAACAATGATGAACATAAATTTCAAAGGAACGGGGGCCAATACATTTGGTATAGGAGCCAAAACCTGGCTGTTTGCAAACGGCACCATGCAATACCAGGAGCTGATGCTTACAAGGGGGTTCCAATCATCCTGCGAACCAAGGGTTCACTTTGGACTCAACAATTCAAAATACATCGACAGCATACTTGTTGTATGGCCCGATCAAAAATACCAGGTGCTTAAAAACATTCCTGCAGTGGGTCATCTTGAATTAAAACAGGCAGAAGCAAATGGTAAATTCGATTACAATACCTTCTTTGCCGCTTCAAAGCCCATTGTCGAAAACATCAGCAGTATTGTTGCTGATAACTGGAAACATACTGAAAACGATTTTCTTGATTACAACAATCAATACCTCATCCCACACCAGCTTTCAACGAGAGGACCGAAGATGGCTGTTGCGGATGTAAATAAAGATGGCCTGGAAGATGTATTTGTATGTGGCGCTTCCGGGCAACCCGGAAGGTTAATGCTTCAGCAGTCATCCGGAAAATTTATAAGCGCTGATACATCCGTTTTTAATTCAGTAAAAGCAAGCGAAGGAGTTGAAGCATTCTTCTTTGATGCAAACAACGACGGCTTCAGCGACCTCTATGTTGTAAGTGGGGGTAACCTGTTTGCAGATGGATCTCCTGAATTGTCGGATCATTTATTTATGAATGATGGTAAAGGGCATTTCAGTTTGGCCACAACTTCCATTCCTTCTATCCTCAAAAATAAATCCTGTGTGAGCGGGGCTGATATTGATAAAGATGGTGATGTGGACCTGTTCATTGGAGGACTGGCAGATGCAAAAAAATACGGAATAGCACAATCATCATACCTGCTGATTAACGATGGCAAAGGAAACTTTGCTTCGGCAGGAAATAATATCATCGGTCTGGATAGTATTGGAATAACTACATCCGGTGCATTTGCAGAAATCAATAATGATGGCTGGCCCGATCTTGTTGTTACTGGTGAATGGATGCAGGTAAAAATATTTATAAACGAGAAAGGACATTTCAAAGAATCAGACATAGCAACCTCAACAGGCTTATGGCAATCTTTGTATATAACTGATGTGAATGGCGATGGATTTGCCGACATCCTTGCAGGTAACTGGGGCCATAACAATAAATTCTTTGCAGGAAAAAATGGTCCGTTGAAATTATACCTGAAAGATTTTGACAACAACGGCTCCATGGAACAAGTGGTTGCCTATACGATCAATGGCGAAGAATATACTTTTTTATGCAAAGATGAACTGGAACGTTCGTTACCGGTTCTTAAAAAAGCATATCTAACCTACAGCGAGGTTGCAGGCAAAACAGTTCAGTACATGTTTTACGACCTGTTTGCAGGAAGCAAAGAACTTAAAGCAGAAACACTTTCATCATCCTGTTTTATCAATAATGGAAAGGGGGGATTCACGAGAATAGATCTTCCCGATGAATTACAGTTATCGCCACTCTTTTCATTTGCAGATTTTAATGCAGGGGATAAAAAAATGTTCCTGGGAGGCGGTAATTTTTATGGTGTGATACCTTACGAAGGAAGATATGATGCCATGCCTACAACCGCATTTTCCTTTAACAAGGCCAGCGGTAAATTTGATGTAACAGGAAGCATACCGGGAGCGCAGGGTGAAGTAAGGGATATAAAATGGGTAAAAGGTAAAGCGGGAGAATCCATGATGATTGTTTCAAGAAACAATGATCGGTTGCTGTAT
>JAFDXA010000205.1 GCA_018268185.1 Bacteroidota bacterium | reverse complement strand
ATAATTTTTCCTGGCAAAGAAATTATTTCGTTCAATATCGCAATGAAGTGCAAGGCCAAGTTTTACGGCCAGTTCAATGGCTTTTTTATTCAGTTTGGGCAAAGTACCCGGGTGGGCCAGTGAAACAGGGCTAACCTGTGTGTTGGGTTCTGCACCGAAAGCCGTGCTGTCTGCACAAAATAGTTTTGTTTTTGTAAGTAATTGTGCATGCACTTCAAGTCCGATAACGAGCTGGTATTTCTCCTTTGTCATTGCGGCAAAGTTAAGTAATAGCCGCCTGAAATGGCAATTTTGAAGCGATGCAGCCTATCGGAGGCCCAGCCTGCCAATGTGCTGGCGGATTGTCTTTTCCTTCATTTCAGTTTCCAGCATGCTGAAAGAATCTTTTGATACAGACCGGCTGATAGAGCTTTCACTTAACAGGTGAATCTGGTCGCAGGAATCACTGAGGGTGGAAAAAATATGAGAAGCGATGATCACCGTTTTTTCCAATCGCTTTAATTCGCGGAGGATCTCCATGATAATGATGTTGCCTTCAATATCAACACCATTAAAAGGCTCATCGAGAATAAAATACCTGTTCTCCTGCAACATGATGGCAAAGAAGGCCAGTTTCTTTTTCATGCCTGTTGAATAACCCATGGCATATTTATCAAGCGGTAGATTGAAAATATTTTTAGCATCAACATCTCCCGGTTTTGTGTTCCGGGCATTGCAAAGCAATTGTATATATTCTCTGCCTGTTATCCGGGGAAGAAAATAGGGTTCTGTCTGCAGGAAACCAGTATGATCTTTAACCGGCATTATATCAGCAGTTATTGTTCCCTCGTATTTTTCAATACCGGCGATGCATTTGAATAAAGTTGTTTTACCCGCTCCGTTTTCACCAACAATACCATAGGTTTTCCCCTGTTCAAATACGAGGTTGATATCATTCAATACCTGGAGTTTGCCGTATGATTTCGACAGGTGCTCAATCCGGATCATACCAATATGCTGTTTAATTTCTTTTGAGATTGTATAATGAAATAAGGGGTTGTAACCAACAGGAGAGGAGGTAAAGCAACCGAACCGGCAAACAGCAGGCTTTGCGGAAGATTTAACTTTCCCGGCCACGCAGCGTATTTGGCTGTTATCATGCTAACCAGGTAACAGGCTCCCAACAATTGAAATCCCAGAAAAATGAGAATGTGATCACTGAACCAGCCCGACAGCAATATAAGAAGCGGTGCTGTTAAGAGTTGCGAATGAATGAGGCCGGTGCGGATCTTTTCAGTTAAAAACTGCTTCGGATTTTTTTTAAAGACCCAAACATAAAATTCGGGTTCCGGTTCATTGTATGAGGCGACACAAAGCAGGTGTGCCAACAGCAAGCTAAAAACTGCGAGATTCATATTTGCATTGAGCAGGGCAATTGCTGAAAGTGCATAGCAAGCGATAAAGCCTGCCAATAATTTCCTGAAACTTACGATGAACTCAAATGGCTCTTTGTAAAACGGCGTAGGGATGCTGTAGAATACACTTGAGTTATTCCTGTGAAAGGAAAGTAATACAGCAATTGTAGCCAGCACAAATACCTCAATAAAACAATGATGCCACAATAACAATGGAAGAAAGGGACCAGCCAAAATAATATTCTCCAGCAAACGTATTTTGTAATAATCCCTGGTTCTGAAAATAATTGAAAGAAAATCGTTGCGTTCTTTTTCACTCAGTGAAAACAGGAGAGCGGTTGCTGAGAGTACATACAGGTATGAAGCATAAGAGGCAACCCTGAACAGGTAAACAGAAATTGCTGTGAATAATAATACAGCCAAAGTGATCCCGGCGAGCGGATGAAGCCCGAAGTCTGCGATGCCACGTTTCAGCAGTTTGTATTGAAGAAGGAAATATTTTTTTATCACCGGGCTGCTGCATTTTAATGCGGCTCAATATAAAATTTATTTCAGAGCCGGTTCAATGGAATGTTATCTGTGGCATTGCCTGCTTATAAAAGTAACGGCAGACCTTTTTGGATCTGCCGTTTGTTCGATTTTTCGATGGCTGTTATAAATTGGCTGTTTTCAGTTTTTTAGGGATCTTGATGGTAAAATCCATTTCAGTACCATTGCGTTTGGCCTTGATGCTATAGGTATTTTTGTCGGCGTTTTCCATAAGCTGTTCCCTGGCTTCATCCGTGTTGGTTACTTTTACACCTCCGATCTCTGTGATGACATCATCTTTTTTCAAACCGGCATTTGCAGCAGCAGAGCTATCAGATACTTCCAGTACTTTTACTCCGGTACCTTCTTCTGTGTCCTGTATGCGAAGGCCCAGTTTCTTTTGACGAGGGAATGCGTCGAAAGAATAATTATATTTTGGTTCAGCACCACCCCAGGTACTACCGAATCCATCAGCAAAACCATCGGAATAAATGCGGGGTGAACCAGGTGTAGTAAATGAGCGAAATGTACCCGGGCCGCTGACAGTGTAGGTGCGTGCCTGGCTTCTTTCCTGTAAAGTTGCCTTAACATTTTTTTCTTTTCCGTCGCGGATATAGTAAACCTTTACTTCATCCTTGGGTTTATTGGCAGTTACGGCTTTATATAATGTTTCAGGGCCGTCAACTTTCATATCACCGATCTTTGTGATGATGTCTCCTTCTTTCAACCCAGCTTTGGCAGCAGCGCTTTCTTCCGTAACATCTGTTACCAGTGCTCCTTTTTCATCTTTTTCTGTTGTAACGCCGAGGAAAGCGCTTTTTTCTTTTTTGTAGCCTGAAGTGACTGAAAGATTATCAAGATTTGCAAGCGCTTCAAGGTCATCATTCAGCCATATATTGGTACCATCTTTTACAATGATCTTTCTTTTATTAATTGTGATGGCATCGTCTTTGAATTCGATGAGCGGTTTACCATTGATGAGCACTTTGTCGCCCTGTATCTGGATGTTTATATTGGCATCCTTTTCCCCTTTCTTACGGATAATGATCTCTTCTGTTTCCTTTGTATCCTTTTCTTCTTTGCGGTTATTCTCCTCCTGGGCAATGGCGGTATAACCGAAACCTGAAAGGAGAAAAGCAGCGCATGCAATAACAATTTTTTTCATGACTATAAATTTTATGTACGAAACTTTTAGTACATCAAAAATAGCAGGAAAATCTGAAATACGAAACTTTTCGCAAATATTTATTTTTCTTTAACAGTTGCTGGCTGATCAACGGGAGGCGGTATAGGTTTTCACCGGGCAGTCATCAATAATTTCATCCTTCACATACTTCATCCCGATCTTTTCCAGTACATGCAGGGAGGCTGTATTCTCTATATGAGCCCTGCCTGTGATGATATCCAGGTTCAGTTTGTTGAGTCCATGATCAAGGGTTTGCCTGGCTGCCTCTGTGGCAAAACCTTTGCCCCATTCTTTTTTCAAGAAGCGATAACCGAGATCAATCTCATCTATTTCGGGTCTGTATTTCAGTCCGCACCAGCCAACAAAACGCATATCATCTTTTACATGAATGGCCCAGCGGCCGAGATCTTTTTCATATTGGGGCAGGATGATATCGGTAAGTATCTGCCGGGCATGGTTGTGGTCGGTAAGTAGAGGTTCGTGCAGGTACTTCAAAACTTCAGGATCAGAATTCAGATCCAATAAAAGACCGGTATCGTCGAGTGTAAAGCGACGAAGCAATAGCCTCGGTGTTTCGAAGATGATGTGCACGAAAAATGTTTAAATATTTGTGTTGAAGTTTACAGGATCACTGGTTATTTGATAACAGGGATCTTACGGTATCAATCACTTCTTTCAGCCTGCTTACATCCTGGCCACCGGCAGTAGCCAGGGATGGTTGTCCGCCACCACCGCCATTGATGAGTTTGCTCACATGCTCTTTAATGATCTTTCCTGCATCCAGTTTTTTAGCCGCCACAACAGTATCGCTGATGCTGATGGCAACATTTGCTTTTCCACCGATATTGGCACAAAGCACCACGAGGTGATCATGAATATGGTTCTTTAAATCGAAACAGAGTTTCTTCAGTGCATCAGCATTCGGTACTTCTACAATATCGCCGATAAAACTAACATTGCTGATGATCTCATCTTTTTGCATCAGTTCATTGCGGATGCCTACGAGTTGCCTCGCTTCCAGTGATTCGATACGCTTGTTAAGTGTATTGTTTTCTGAGAGCAGGCTTTCTATAGATTTGACAATATCTTTCGGGTTTTTCAGCGCTTCCCGAATGGCATGTGCAAGCTCAAACTGTTCGCTGATCATTTTTTCGGCAGCGCTTCCGCAAACGGCTTCTATCCTGCGAACACCGGCAGCCACAGCCGATTCATGTTTTATTTTAAAGAAACCTAACTGCCCTGTTGAACCCACATGTGTACCACCGCATAGTTCAATTGAATAAGCCGGGTCAATGATCACAACCCTTACTTCATCAGCATATTTTTCTCCGAACAATGCCATGGCGCCCATTGCAATGGCTTCTTCTTTTGGCATTGACCTGATCACTACCGGAATGTTCTCCCTGATCTTTTCATTCACTGTCTTTTCAACAGCAGCGATCTCCTGGTCGGTCATCTTTGCAAAATGTGAGAAGTCGAAACGCAGGTGTTCATCATTCACCAGGCTTCCTTTCTGTGCAACGTGTGTACCCAGCGTTTGCCTGAGCGCAGCGTGCAGCAGGTGCGTTGCGCTGTGGTGAACACATATCTGTGCACGCCTGTGCCTGTCAACAACAGCAGTTGCTTCACCGTTCATATCATCAGCTATTTTTTCTGTGAAATGAATGATGAGGTCATTTTCTTTTTTGGTATTGCTGATAACCAGTTGATCATTGTTGATACTGATCACACCTGTATCGCCAACCTGGCCGCCGCTTTCAGAATAGAAAGGAGTTTGCTCCAATACCAACTGGTATAATTCTTTTCCCTTTCCTTTCACTTTGCGGTAGCGAAGTATTTTTGTTTTTGTTTCGAGGCTGTCATATCCAACAAAGCCGATCTGGTTTCCTTCGTTCACCACCTGCCAGTCTTCGGTATCGAGTGTTGTAGCTGCACGGCTCCTGTCTTTCTGCTGTTTCATTTCTGCTTCAAAACCTTGCTCATCAACAGTGAGGTTATTTTCAGATGCGATCAGGCGGGTAAGATCTATCGGGAAACCGAAAGTATCGAGCAGTTCAAATGCATCGGCTCCTGAAATTGTTTTTCCGGAGGCCGTTGCCATGATGCTGTCCATTTTCTTCAGGCCTTTATCAAGGGTTCTCAAAAATGCTTCTTCCTCTTCTTTGATCACTTTGGAAACAAATTCCTGTTGCTGCTGAAGTTCGGGAAATACGTTTTCAAATTGAACTGCAATAACCGGCAGCAATTGAAACAGCAAAGGTTGTTTGTAATCGAGGTATGAATAATAGTAGCGTACAGCCCTTCTGAGTATGCGGCGGATCACATAACCGGCACCTGTGTTTGAGGGCAATTGTCCATCAGCAATGGTAAAACCGATGGCACGGATATGATCTGCAAGCACCCTGAATGCGATACTTTGTTTGTCATCGCCGTTGATGTATTTTTTACCGGTTATCTTTTCTGTGGCTTCGATGGTTCCGGAAAAAATATCAGTATCATAGTTAGATTGTTTCTGTTGGATAACCCTGACCAGTCTTTCAAATCCCATCCCTGTATCAACGTGTTGGGAGGGCAGGGGAACGAGGCTTCCATCTTTCAGCCTGTTGTATTGTATAAAAACGTTGTTCCAGATCTCTATTACCTGCGGGTTGTCTTTGTTCACCAGCAAACGGCCGGGAATTTCGGCACGCTCACTGTCGGGGCGCATGTCAACATGTATCTCGCTGCAAGGGCCACAAGGACCGGTATCGCCCATTTCCCAGAAATTGTCTTTCTTGTTGCCGTAAACAATATGATCTTCAGCAACAATTTTTTTCCATTCATTGAGGGCGATCTTTGATGGCGGTAATCCTTCTTTTTCATCTCCTTCAAAAACACTAACGTAGAGGCGGTCTTTCGGAATTTTATAAACTTCTGTAAGCAGTTCCCAACTCCAGGCAATGGCTTCGGCCTTGAAATAGTCGCCAAAACTCCAGTTGCCCAGCATTTCGAACATGGTATGGTGGTAAGTGTCAACACCTACTTCTTCCAGGTCGTTGTGTTTGCCGCTTACACGAAGGCATTTTTGAGTATCGGCAATGCGTGTGGCAGGAGCCAGTTTGTTTCCCAGGAAATAGTCTTTAAACTGGTTCATGCCGGCGTTGGTGAACAGGAGGGTTGGGTCGTTTTTCACTACAATTGGTGCCGAAGGAACGATTACATGCCCCTTAGCCTTGAAAAAATCAAGAAATAATTGCCGGATAACTGCGCTCTTCATCATATTCCGAAATGTAATGTTGAGTTGATTTTACTTGTTATATCAGTTTATATTTGTAAAGTTTTGTAAACCGAGCCGCAAAGGTAATGAAACTGCCCTGCTATTGAGTGTTGCAGGGAAATTATATTGAACAAAAAAGCTAAATACAGGCATCCCGGGAGCCGGTTATTTTAAACTTATAAACCGAGGCCTTTTTAAAGGCCGCAGCATGAAAAAGGTTAAATACTATTATAATACGCATACGCTTCGGTACGAAAAACTGGTAACACCACTCCGGGTTAAGTTGCTGCGTTTTTTCGGGTTTATGTCTGCCCTGGTTGTAAGTTCTGCGATCGTTATCTACCTGTACAATCGTTTTTTTCCAAGGCCAACAGATATTGAGGCGAAAAAGAAGTATGAGGCTCTGCGTGATAATTATGCGATCATCAATGGAAAGCTGAAAGGGTTGCAGGACCAGATGGCCGCCCTTGAGAAAAGGGATAATGAAGTGTATCGTTCCATATTTGAAGCCAACCCTTTACCGGATAGTGCACGGGTAAAAGTGATCGAAAAACAGAAGGAACTCGAAAAGGTAAATGTAATGAGTGATGATGCCCTGGAAAAAAGCATCGCCAGCCAATTAAATAACCTCGCTGCCAGGATCGCATTCCAGTTCACCAGTTATGATGTGATCGCCAAACTCATTAAAAACCAGGATGCCAAGCTGGCTTGCATACCGGCCATTCAACCGGTGAGTAATAAACAGCTCACCCGCATTGCCAGTGGTTTCGGCATGCGCATAGATCCTGTTTACGGAACACCTAAAATGCACAAAGGACTTGATTTTACTGCGGCTCAGGGAACACCGATCTATGCCACGGGTGATGGTGTGGCGGAAGTGCCGGGTTATTCGGAGAGCGGCTTCGGAAACCATGTGATCATCAATCATGGATATGGGTATGAAACCCTTTACGGGCACATGGTGAGGGTAAAAGTGAGGAATGGCCAGCGTGTTAAACGGGGAGAAGTGATCGGCTGGGTTGGAAGCACAGGAAAGAGTACAGGTCCGCACTGTCACTATGAAGTACACATCAATGGAGATGCCGTTGATCCTGTTTACTTCTTTTACAATGACCTGAATGCGGAACAGTACGACAGGCTCCTGAAGCTTGCTGCCACTGGCAGTGCAAAAAGTTTTGATTAACTTCGATATGTTTAAAATTTGATAGAATCCGCAGGCAGGGCAGATTTGATAAGCCCCGCTACGGAAGATCGTTAACCATTAAACACAACAGCATGCCATTAAAGCAAACATCTTTTGATTTTGATTTCATTGAAACGGAAACAGCCGCAGCTGAACCTGTTGTTGCAGAGGAGAAGAAAGAAGTGATAAAAGTGAAGGTAAAACCCGTGCCTGTTGAAGAAAAACCCATAGCTCCAGGCGATGTGGTCAGGAGAAGAGGCAGAATCAAACTAAGTACAGCCCCGGATAAGATATCTGTTCCTGAAGATGAAGTGTTGTTTGAAAAAAGGTATTACAGCATCGGTGCTGTTTCAGAAATGTTCAATGTAAAGCAATCACAGATCAGGTACTGGGAAAATGAATTTGACATACTGAAACCGAAGAAGAATGGCAAGGGGGATCGTTATTTCAGGCCGGAAGATGTAAAAAACCTGAAGCTTATTTACCAATTGCTCCGTGAAAGAAAATATACCATTGAAGGAGCGAGGGCTTTTCTTAAAAAGAATAAGGATGCCGAAGCAAAATTTGAAATGATCGAATCATTGAAAAAAATAAAATCCTTTCTGCAGGAATTAAAAGCAAATTTATAAAAGGACCTATGAAAAATTTCCTGGTTATCCTGTTGCTCATTACTGGCAGCACAAATCTGTTTTCTCAAACACCTTATACATCAACACCAGATGAAAAGCACCCGGAAGTAACGGTGCTTAATGGTATCATCAGCAAATATATATTACAGAACAGCCCGGCATTTAACTGGTATGGCTCTAACCAGAATATTTACGAACCGCCGGCAGTAGCTGTAAATGCGATGGAAGCGGCTAAAGACAGTTTTCAATTTGTATTATTCGGCGGCACCTGGTGTGAGGATACACAGTTCGTATTGCCAAGATTTTTCAAACTGCAGGAGAAGAGTGGTTTTCCCGATAAGAGTATCAGTTTTTTTGCAGTCAACCGTGCCAAGCAAACTTTAGGAAATGTAGCAAACGCATTTAAGATCGTGAATGTTCCTACTATTATTGTGATGAAGAACGGGAAGGAAGTAGGGCGTGTTGTTGAGTATGGTAAAACAGGTAAGTGGGATATTGAGTTGGCAGAATTGCTTAAGTAAATCTCTTCGGATATAGAATAAAGAAAAAGGAATTTCGAATGAAGAAGTGAAGTGTCGAAATCAAATTCCAAATCAGCTCATTTCCAAATTCTCCAAATTTTCATATTTCCACATCTCCACATTTTTCACATCACCTGATCTTCTCTCAAATAATCGGGTTATTCTTTGGTGCAGATCCGGAATCACCATTATAAATAGTAATGTCATTCCCTGCAGAGGCAAGTTCCAGTTTGAGGTCTTCAATGGTTTTTTTAAGGAAGAGGTTGATCGTTTGCTTTAACTGGTTGAATTCGGTCATGCTGAAATGGATCGTGAAATATTCTATAGTTATGGTTATGCCGTTCTTATTGAAGTCAGAAAGGAATACAGATCTTTTTTCAATTTTGTCTTTATGCTCATCAAGACCGGCTTCAATTGCTTTCATCAATTTTTCGATGGTTTCTGTGGGAGAACTGGCCGCAAAATCAAGCTTTATTTCTGCCCTGCGCTGGCTTCGCATACTGAAATTATCAACAAGATTGTCAACCATCTGTTTGTTCGGAACGGTAACAAGCGTTTTGTCGGTCGTACGGATGCGTGTGCTGCGAAGCCCGATGTTCTCAACAGTTCCTGTAACATTATTTACCTTAAGTGTATCTCCGGCATGAAAAGGCTTGTCAAAAAATATGATAAAGGAAGCGATGAGGTTTTCCAGGCTTTCTTTGGCAGCCAATGCCAATGCAGCTCCCACAATACTGAGGCCGGTGAGCACTGTTCCGATATTCTGGTTAAACACCGCTTTGATGATTAGCAATATGCCGATAACGGCAGCTATAGCTTTAAAAAAATCGCGGAAGAATATGATGAGCTGGTCATCACTTTTGTCTTTTGTAAGCTTTGCTTTCTGCTCAAGGATAAGTGCAATGAAGTCGATAAGACTTGTAAGAAACCAGGTGAAATAAATTATGATCAGCGCTTTGCCGCCCCGGTCGAGGATTTCCTGTGTGTCGTGCCCGTAAATTTTAAAATCCCATGCTTCTGGAAAATTGAGTTTGTCGATTACAAAAACAGAAATTGAAACGGTAATGAACCAGGATAGAGGCCTGATGATAAGCGAAATGAATTCTTTCTTTTCAATACTCTTCCAGTTGTTCTTTACGAAAAGAAAGAGAATGGAAGCCACCCATTGCGATAAATAACGTTTGCAGGCCCATACCAGGAGTATGATGCTGAAAACAATTAGATAACTTTTAACGGGGTTATCCCAAATGATCTTGTCTAAAAAACCCATGTTCGTAAAATATTACTGAATACTGTAAACATCCACACCGTCCTTTTTCAATAAGTATAACCTACCGTTGGAAGCCTTTATCGATTCGTAATTGCTGAATATAGATGGCAGTGGATAGGTTTTCAGGTTCAGTGATTTCAGTTCGTAACTATATAATTTATTTTCAGAAAAGCCCATCAGCCTGTTGCCTGATACGGCAATATTGGTCCAGTTTAAAAAAGGCAGGTTGTTTTTTAATGCGCCGTAGTAATCAAAAATGTAGAATCCTTTCTGTTCATCATACAGGTAAACAAGGTTGTCGTTGTCGATGATCCGGGAAGGGGAAGGAACATTGTCTGTTAACAACCGCATATCGGCGCTTTCACTCAACACTTTTCCTTCATCATCTATTTTCTTCAGTTTAAAATCCTGTTCATCGAAGATCCAGATATTGTTGTCGTAAGAAGTGGCGATTGTTTTTACCGTGAAAATATTTTTATTCCTGAAGTTGATGCTGTTCCGGTGTGCCAGCAGCCTGTCGAGTATAACGGCTGTTGCATAATTCTTATAGTAAACAAGTACTTTCAAAGGATTGGTTACATCAATAAATGATGGATTCCCATATTTCTTCACATCATTGAAAACTGCTACAGAATCGCCATTGTTTTTTAGCTTCTTTAACTGGTTGCCTGTAGTAATCAGATAAATATTATCCAGTATGTCAACATCGAGGTAAACATAATTACCGGGAATGGAATAGAGAAACTTAAAAGAAGAATCTGCAGCGGCTATGTTTGTTGTTGTGGGTTTGCCCGGGGTGTTTTTTTGAGCACAGGCAGAACTCCATGCGGCAACCCCGAGTAGAATGATATGTAAGAGGCGATACTTCAAGCCAGTTTTTTATGATATTTTAAAACAAGGTCTGTGCCATCGAATACAGCATAGCTATCATATTTGATCCAGTCGCCGAGGTTTATATACCTGCTTTTGTCATTCAGCTTTATATCCAGGGGTAAATGCCTGTGACCGAACACGAAATAATCGTAGTGTGCTGTTTGCAGCATCTCTTTGCTGTACACCACCAGCCATTCTTTATCTTCTCCCAGGAACACTTCATCGGTTTGCCCGGTTTGGGCCCTGCTCTTCCGGCTGAAATAACCGGCAATACCCATGCCGATATAGGGAGGTAAGATTCCAAACAGCCATTGACAGGCTTTGTTGCGGAATATTTTTTTTATGAACTTATAACCGTGATCGCCGGGGCCGAGGCCATCGCCATGGCCTATGTAGAATTTCTTTCCGCTATACTCAAATGTTTTGGGTTCAAAGTAAACGGGAATATTCAGTTCGGTTTGAAAGTAATCTTTCATCCACATATCGTGGTTGCCAACAAAGAAATGCATGGGGATACCGCTGTCTGTAATTTCAGCAAGCTTACCGAGAATTCTTACATAACCTTTCGGAACAACTTTCTTGTATTCATACCAGAAATCGAAGAGGTCACCCAGAATGAAAATTTCTGCAGCGTCTTTTTTGATATCATCTAAAAAAGCAATGATTTTTTTTTCACGCACAAGACTTGCTTGTGCATCCGGGGCGCCGAGGTGAAAGTCGGACAGGAAATATATTTTCTTCGATGGCAACATCTATAGGTAATATATTTAAGGCCTGTTTTTTTCCTGCAGGTATTTCAATACATCACCGATGGCGATTTCCTTCAAGCCTTCCACGCTGCCATTGTACCAGTAGATCCAGGCAAGAGAGGGAACAGCTTCCCGGTAAACGGTTACAACTTCTCTTTTATACATAGGGGTTTCTCCCACTTCTACATTCAGCCCTTCATAATCGTCGAGTTGTTCAATGGCCCAGGCAAACTCATCTTTGTTCTTCATGCTGTACAGTTCGCCGGTGATGAAGTTGTCGTCGTTGCCCGGTACAGCTACGGGGTAAGGCCCTTTGTCATAAAACTTCCCTTTAACCACGGCTTCACCCTGGAGTGTAAAATAGCGGGTTAAATATTCGTAAGCGGGATTCCTGAAACCGCTGCGCAGGGAGCCATAAACAAATAGCTGGTATGTTGGGGGTTGCATGGTTTTTAATTTTATATAGTAACAGAATCGGGTCAGCCTTCAATCAAAAAACAATAAACTTCCTTTGGTCCGTGAACACCGGTAACAAGTGTCTTCTCGATGTCGGCGGTACGGCTTGGGCCACTCGCAAATGTAATAAGCGAAGGGATATTGCCACTGTATTTTTGTTTCAGGAATGAAAGCGCTTCTTTAAGATCGAATAAAACCTGGCTGCTGTATGCGATGCAGATGTGTACCGGCGCATATACACTGGTGGTGCGGCCGCTTTGCTGGGCTGCACTCATAACGATGGTACCGGTGCGTGCCACGAGGTATTCGCAACCGGTAATTGAGGCGTCGCAGGATGCCAGATCATTCCAGGAAGCAATATTGAGCAGCTCTGCTATTTTGTTTTCCCGGAAATAGATCTTCGACCAGTTGCGTTGTGCAAACAATTGCTGCAATTGATTTTTAAGGTCGGTCTCATCGTTGCAGAATGCAAACTTGCCCTGCAGCTTTGTAAATTCTTCTGCGAAAACAATGGTAGCGTCTTCTGTATTTGGTTTGAATACAGATTGAGCACCTTCGCTGTGTGGAAAGGGTTGAGGCACCGGGTTAACCAGTGCCTGCCTTATTTTTCGCAATATGTTTTCCTTAGCCGGTGTAACAGCCATTGAATGATCAGATTTGAGGAGGATTCTTTAACTCTTCAGGCATTGTTGTTGGCGGTGTTTCGCTGGTTAATTCTTCTGCAGGTATATCGAGTAATTTCTTTTCTTCATAAGGTCTTTTTCCGATCAGCGCTTCTACATCACTCTTGAACAATACTTCTTTTACCAGTAATTCTTTAGCCAGTTTCTCCAATGCTTCTTTTTTCTCAATGAGCAGGTTCTTTGTTTTCTGGTAGGCAATGTCTATCAGTTTGCGAACCTCTTCATCGATCATCTTACCCGTTTCTTCACTGAAAGGTTTGGTGAATACATTTTCCTGGTTGGGATCATAGAAGCTGACGTTACCAACTTTGTCGTTCATACCATATACAGTAACCATACTGTAGGCGATCTTGGTGATCTGCTGCAGGTCGTTGCTGGCACCGGTGCTTATTTTTCCGAAGAATATTTCTTCACTGGCGCGGCCACCGAGTGTCATGCAGATCTGGTCTATCAGTTGGTCTGTATTGTACAGGTATTGTTCTTTTGGCGTGTATTGTGCATAGCCCAGCGCTGCAGTTCCTCTTGGTACGATGGTAACTTTCAGCAATGGATAAGCGTGTTCAAGATACCATCCGCAAATGGCGTGGCCCGCTTCGTGATAAGCGATGATCTCTTTTTCTTCAGGAGAGATGATCTTATTCTTTTTTTCCAATCCGCCGATCACACGATCGATCGCATCCTGGAAATCGCTCATGTCAACGGTATCTTTATTCTTCCTTGCGGCGATCAGCGCTGCTTCATTGCAAACGTTGGCGATATCGGCGCCGGCAAATCCCGGTGTCTGTTCTGCCAATTTATGAATGTCGAGTTTCTGGGAAACTTTGATCGGGGCGAGGTGCACTTTAAAGATCGCTTCCCGTCCGTTCAGATCCGGCCTGTCGATAGATATCTGCCTGTCGAAGCGGCCCGGCCTCAACAGAGCGCTGTCAAGCACATCCGGCCTGTTGGTAGCGGCGAGGATGATGATACCGAGATCTGTACCGAAACCATCCATTTCCACGAGCAACTGGTTGAGTGTGTTCTCACGCTCGTCGTTGCTCATCATCATATTTTTTCCACGGGCACGGCCAATGGCGTCGATCTCATCAATGAAAATGATACAGGGTGCTTTTTCCCTTGCTTGTTTAAAAAGGTCGCGTACACGACTGGCGCCCACACCTACAAACATCTCCACGAAATCACTTCCGCTGAGGCTGAAGAAAGGAACCTGGGCTTCACCGGCAACGGCTTTTGCCAACAATGTTTTACCTGTTCCGGGAGGGCCAACGAGCAGTGCTCCTTTTGGAATTTTACCACCGAGGGCTGTATATTTTTTAGGATTCTTGAGGAAGTCAACAATTTCCATTACTTCCACTTTCGCTTCATCCAGACCGGCCACATCGCCAAAGTTGATGTTCACACGGGTTCCTTTTTCAAATAAAGTAGCTTTTGATTTTCCGATGTTGAATATACCGCCTGGGCCGCCGCCACCGCCGGGGCCACCAACCTTGCGCATCATGAGTACAAAGAGAAAACCGATAAGCAGGATCGGCAGCAGGGTGCTGATCACCTGCCCGAAGAATTCTCCTTCGTCATCCGGGCTATCTACCACCTGCGGAATCTCCGGATGTGCTTTGTAAAAATCACTCATCTGGGTGGCGAAGGTCTTATCGTCGATGATGTTGAAATAAAGTTGTGGCGGATTGCTGTGTATGGCTGCATCATATTTCCGCTCATCTTCTTTATCATTCAGCAGTTGCTTGTAAAGATCGGCTTTGTTGGTGAGCACATCCTTTTTAAGAAATATCCTTACAAGTTTTTTATTGCGGATGGTTTTTATCTTCTCCACATCACCTTGCATCACCATGGTATAGAATTTCTGCTGATCAGTTTCTATACCGGAACTGTTTACGCCTTTTACAAGGGTATAGCCGATGATGGCAATAAGGATGATACCGTAGGTCCAGTAAATATTGAACCTGTTCTTTTTCTTCAGCGGGTCTTCATTTCCGGGAGTCATATTATCTGGCGGAAGCTTCCTTTTGTTGTTTTGTTGATTCATATCCATTTGTGACATAGCCTTCTTTTATGAGGGTATTGAGATTAAAATTCAGTTGTGTTCTGTTGCAGGTGCATCGCTCCATAATTCTTCCAGCCTGTAAAATTTTCTTGGTTCGGGAAGCATAATATGAACGACTATATTAACGAAATCGATGAGTATCCATTGTTCAGCCTGCCTGCCTTCATGTTTGTAAGGGCGTTCTTCACATTTGATGCGAACTTCTTCTTCAATAAAGTCGGCAATGGCTTTAAGCTGGTTGTTGTTATTTGCCTGGCAGATGATGAAAAAATCTGCTACGGCTTCGGGTATTTTCCGGAGATCAAGACTAACAATTGCTTCGCCTTTTTTCTCCTGTATGGCATGAATGATCGTTTTGAAAATTTTGCTGTTCCTGGTTAATCGTGTAAGGCTGCTTTTTTTGCGGCTGTTCAATGCGTCGATGTTGTTCAAATCAGATTCTTTTTATTAATAATATAAACATGGATTTTGCCATGTAGCCAAACTATTTTCGGGTAGCTTGCATCTTTATTCAAAAGTACTATTTCTTTGCCATTTGGTGATTTATGGAAGCAACAGAAATGTTTAACATTCTTGACAGTACCGACAGTACCAACAACTATGCCATGGCCCTGGTTCATGAAGGATTGGCGAAGCATGGTATGGCCTGGTTTGCCCGGCACCAAACGGCTGGCCGGGGGCAGCAGGGAAAACGGTGGGAAACGGTACCCGGTGAGAACATAGCCATATCCATTGCTTTGCAGCCGGGGCGGGCTTTTTTTCAAAACCAGTTTTTTTTCAATGCGGTTATTGCCAATACGTGTTATGATTTTTTTAAAAAACACGCCGGCACCGATGTAAGTATCAAATGGCCCAATGATATCTATTGGCGTGACAGAAAGGCAGGGGGCCTCCTTATTGAGAATAAGCTGATGGGCAATATATGGAAATGGGCTATTGTGGGAATCGGGATCAATATCAATCAAACGGAATTTGACCCTTTATTGCCCAACCCCGTTTCTTTGAAGCAGATAACCGGGAAGCATTATGAACCTGTTGAACTTGCCCGGGACTTGCATGAAATGCTGCTGAAAAACACAGGGGTAGTTTCAGAAAACGATATCCCGGCAATACTTGATCATTACAACAGCCATCTCTATAAAAAAGGGGAGTTGGTAAGGTTTAAAAAAGGGGCAGTTGTTTTTGAAAGTCGTGTAAAGGAAGTGAACCGTTCCGGTAAACTGGTAACCGAAGATTCAATGGAAAGAGAATTTGCTTTCAATGAAATTGAGTGGTTGAAGCCGGTTGAAAATTAATGTGCAATTCAGGTTTTCTTTCTTTTATTTGCACATGAATTCGATACATCAGAAGATTCTCATCATAACTGCTCCATCGGGTGCCGGCAAAACATCCATCACCAAACATTTAATGAACGTATTTCCTCAACTGGAATTTTCTATTTCAGCTGCAACACGTCAACCCAGGGAGAATGAAAAAGATGGTGTAGATTATCATTTCATGAGCCTGGATGATTTCATGCACAGGATCCAGCAGAAAGAATTTGCGGAATGGGAAATGGTGTACGAAGGAAAATATTACGGCACATTGAAGTCGGAACTCAAACGCATCTGGTCGCACGATCATGTTCCGGTACTTGATATTGATGTAAAAGGTGCACTGCATATTCAAAGGCAATACCCTGAAAATACGCTGAGCATCTTTGTACAGCCTCCATCTGTAGAAGTACTGAAAAACAGGCTCGAAAGCAGGGGCACCGAAACAGAACAATCACTGGCAGCAAGGGTTAACAAAGCTTCTTATGAACTTTCATTCAAAGATCATTTTGATAAATCTATCCTGAATGATGACCTTGATAAAGCCTGCAAGGAAGCCGTTGCGTTGGTGGATGAATTCCTGAAGAACTGATAGGGATAACGAAAAATGGAATTGTAATTGATGAATTATGAATGCTGAATGAAAAGTGAATGAGCATTGAGATAAAAACTGTTAGACTCATTTCCAAATTTCCACATCTCCCTATTATAAACATTAGCAGATTAATTCTATTTTTACCTCATGGAATGGATCGCTCTCATAGCCATTTTTATTTCGCTTGCCCTTATCGGATTTTTTTCAGGGATCGAGATCGCATTCGTATCTGCCAATAAATTATCCATAGAGCTAAATAAAAAACAAGGCACTTCCAGCGGCAGAACCTGGGGCGCATTTGCCGACAGGCCCACAAAATTCATCGGAACCACGTTGGTGGCCATGAATATTGTTATGGTGATATACGGGTTACTGGTTGGTGATATGCTTTATCCCGTATGGAAATGGATCAAGGAACATCTTCCTGCCGGCTCCGCCAATTACGTGGAGTATATCAAATTACTTGTTGAAACGCTGCTTTCAACCGCCATCATACTTTTTGTTGAGTTTCTCAGCAAGGCCTATTTCAGGGCCCGGAGCAACAGCATACTGGCTTCTGATCTTATCAGTTATATCGTTCGCTTTTTTTACTGGCTGCTGTCGTCACTGGCTGCTTTGTTCGTAAGTGCCGCCGAATGGATACTGCAGTACATATTCAATGTAAAACTCAACCACAATAAGGACGCTTTCAGCAAGGTTGACCTGGAGCATTTTGTACAGCAGACCAACAGCAATGACGAAGAAGATACCTCTGAATTGAATAAGGAATTATTCGAGAATGCACTTTCATTGAGTGAAGTGAAACTCAGGGAATGTCTTATTCCGAGAAAAGAGATCGAAAGTATCGAAAGCAAAACCAGCATCAGCAGTGTAAAGGAAAAATTCATTGAAACAAAACTGAGTAAGCTGGTGGTTTACGAAAATAACATTGATAATATCCTGGGTTATGTTCACCAGCTGGATATGTTCAAACAACCTGCTACTTTAAAAGAAGTATTGCACCCGATCCCGACAGTTCCGGAAAGCATGAGTGCAACGGATCTTATGAATAAATTCAGTTCAGAGAGAAAAAGTATTGCGTGGGTTGTGGATGAATTCGGTGGCACTGCCGGTATTGTAACCATGGAAGACCTGCTGGAAGAGATTTTCGGTGAGATAGAAGATGAGTATGATGTGGCTGAAGAATTTGTAGAAAAGCAGATAGCCAGCAATGAATATATCTTCAGCGGCAGGCTGGAACTGGATTATATAACAGAAAAATATCACCTCGAGTTCAGTGGCGATAATGAAGCAGAAACCCTGTCGGGCTATATCATCCAGAACAATGAATCGATACCAAAGCAAAAACAACGCATCATTATTGGCAACTACGAATTCGATATTCTGAACGTTAGCGATACAAGGATCGAAACAGTTAAGGTTAAAGTGCTGAAATAATCAAGATGACAATTGCTGTTCACACCTGCATTCCTGCAGATACAGATCCCTCACGGGCTTTTAACTACGGGTGTTTCAGTTTACTGGCATCCCGCTACCCCGAACATCATTTTATCTTTATTTCAGATAAGCCATTTCAGGAAGGCCAGGTTCAACAAAAGAATATCACCCCTGTTTTACTCGGGCCATCCATCAAAAACAAGCTGCTGCAGTATTACTGGTATAATTTTAAACTTCCACGGGTACTGAACAGGTATAATACAGATCATTTTATCTGCAGTGGCCTGGAGTGCAGCCTGCGTTCTCAGGTTCCACAGTATATCATCCTTCATGATCTTTCATTCCTGGGTAAGCATAAACGGCCGGCAGCATCAGAAGCAGCCTACCAGAAACGTAATTTCAGAAAATTCATTAAGCAGGCTGCGTCTGTTATCATTACCAACGAATCACTCAGGGAAAAGATACTGGAGCAAATACCGGGCATCAGCGATAAAATAAAATACATAAACAACCCCGTTGCAACAGCAACCATTGATGATGCCGCCATCACGAAGCTTAAAGAACAACACACAGGCGGGAATGAATATTTTCTTGCTTTTATAACAGGCGCCGGTAAGAAAAATATAATGATATTGCTCAAGGCTTTTTCGCTGTTTAAAAAAAGACAGTTGTCGAACATGCAACTGGTTCTATTATTAACAGGCGATGAAGAAAAAAACCTTGTTCCCGATTTCAACAACTATAAATACAGGGAACAGGTTAAGATGATAAGTCGTGAAAGTGCTGCGGAACGTCCTCTTTTCATTGCAGGAGCTTATGCTGCCGTTTACCTGCCCGAACTGGAATTGTATGAACCGGAAGTGTTTCAATCGATGAGTTACCACGTGCCCATGATTGCAAGCGACAATGCTTTTTGCAGATCTGCTTTTGGAGAAGCAGCTCTTTATTGCAACAATGATGTGCAGCAGGTGGCAGATCAGTTGATGCTCCTGTATAAAGATGAAAACAGGAGAAATATCCTGAAACAGCACCAGCAGCGGCTTGCAGCGGAGCGATCTGCGCTTGATACAGCAGAGAAATTATGGCAGGTGCTGACTACTGCCGATGAAACTGCTTAAATTTGCGGTTCACAAAAAATCAATGCTATCATTATCATGCAGACATCAACCATTAGCATCGACGTATTACTGGATAACAACAGGATCCCCGAACAGATCAACTGGCAGGCTTCAGACAGTACAGCGGATATGAAACAAAAAGCCAAAGCCATGTGCCTGGCATTCTGGGATGCAGCCGATCGTTCGGCATTGCGGATTGATCTCTGGACCAAGGATATGATGGTAGATGAAATGGGGGATTTCTTTTACCAGATGCTGGTTTCATTGGCAGATACTTTTCAAAGGGCTACACAGCAACAGGAGCTGTCGGAAGAAATGAAAACCTTCGCCAAAGAATTCATAGAAAAATTCAGGGCCAACGAATTGAGCAAACAACAATAAACTCCGGCATGCTGCCCGGGTTGTACAATAACTTCGATATTTATGGCACAACTTTCACCGTTGTGTTGAATCATTAAAATTTACAGTATGTCACTCGAACAAAACATCATGGCTGAAATGAAAGAAGCCATGAAAGCAAAAGATGAAGCGGCATTACGCGGATTGAGGGCCATCAAGGCAGAGATCATTAAGGCAAAAACCGAACCCGGCGCCGGAGGCGAGATCGACGAAGCAACTGAGCAGAAATTCCTGCAGAAGATGATGAAACAACGCCGCGATTCCCTGGAGATATTTGAAAAGCAGGGCAGGGAAGACCTGGCAACCAAGGAAAGAGAAGAGATGGCGATCATTGAGAAATTTTTGCCAAAGCAATTAACAGAAGATGAGATCAAAGCTGCTGTTGCTGCCATCATTGCTGAAACAGGAGCTTCTTCTGCTGCCGATATGGGTAAGGTAATGGGTGTTGCATCTAAACAACTGGCAGGCAAAGCCGATGGCAAAACCATCAGCACGATAGTGAAACAATTGCTGGGATAATTTTAAACAGCCTTCATGCTTATTGATGCAATTTTTGCATTGTTGCTGGTACTTGCCTGTATAAAAGGTTACAGGAAGGGTCTTATAGTTGCACTGTTCTCTGTAATTGCCTTCATTGCAGGGCTGGCTGCAGCATTGAAATTGTCTGCCGTGGTGGCTGACCGGCTTTCAACAAGTATCACCGCTTCCGGCAAATGGCTCCCGGTAATATCATTCATCAGTGTTTTCCTGATCGTGGTATTGCTTGTTAATCTTGCCGGCAATATGATCCAGAAATCGGTAGAAGCCATTATGCTGGGTTGGGTGAACAGGCTGGGTGGTATTATCATCTACCTGCTTATATACAGCATCATATTCAGTGTATTCCTGTTTTATGCAGAACAGTTGCATTTCATCAAGGCGGAAACAATAGATGAATCAAAAAGTTATGCGCTGATGCAGCCGTTAGGCCCGGCTGTTATTGATAACCTGGGCAGGATACTGCCTTTTTTCAGGGATATGTTCACCCAACTGGAAGACTTTTTTGAAAAGGTTTCAGATAAAATATAACATTAATTTCTAGGCATTATCTTCATTTGACGTAATTTTAGCCCATAACCGGGAACCCGGTTTCCGGGAGGGTAAAAAATTTGAGGCGAAACAGCATGAGTTACGAAATAAAACAAGACGGGAAATTCAGATTCATAGAAGAAGGCGAAGGTGAAACGCTGGTGCTGTTGCATGGATTGTTTGGTGCACTGAGCAATTTCAGCGACCTTATTGAATACTTTCGCAACAAGAACAAAGTGGTAGTTCCGTTGCTTCCGCTGCTGGAACTTGACCTCCTGCATACCTCTGTTGGCGGCCTTCAGAAATTTGTGAACCGGTTTATTGAGCAACGCAATTACCGCGATATTCACCTGCTGGGCAATTCCCTGGGAGGCCACGTAGCACTGGTGCATATCCTCAAAAACCCGGAGCGGATCAAATCCCTCATTTTAACGGGCAGCTCGGGCCTGTTCGAAAACGGCATGGGTGATACCTATCCCAAACGCGGTGACAGGGAGTACATCCGTAATAAAACTGCCATCACTTTTTATGATCCCAGGATGGCTACCGATGAGTTGGTGAATGAAGTATTCGAGATCACCAACAACCGCATCAAGGCGATCAAGATCATTGCACTGGCCAAAAGCGCCATCCGCAATAACCTCGGTGAAGAGATAAGCCAGATCAAACAGCCAACCTGCCTGATCTGGGGAAACAATGATACCATTACCCCACCATTTGTAGGTAAGGAATTTCACCGCCTTATACCCAACAGCGAATTACACTTTATTGATAAATGCGGCCACGCCCCTATGATGGAAGTGCCCGAAGAGTTCAACAAAATACTTGAAGGGTTCCTGGCAAAATTAAAATCTCCGGCAGCAACTGTTTAACAAATTATTTCGTTCATACAGGGAACAGTTCCGTAACTTTTCGCATCTTAACGAAGCCCATTTTAAACACCGGCAATATGTTAACTGCAAACCTCATCAACAATAATATACCCCGGCTGAAACCCCAGGATACTGTGGGCAAGGCCCTGCAACTGATTAGTGATTTTAAACTCACACACCTCCCGGTGGTAGCCGATAACAAATTCCTTGGCCTTATCAGTGAAGACGACCTGCTGGATGTTGATGCAGAAGACCAGAAAGGGAGCATCGAGTTTTTACAGGAATCGCTGGTACAGGCGGCCGTACAGCAAGACGCTCATTTTCTTATAGCAGTTAATTGCAGCATCCAGTTTGATACCAACGTAATTCCCGTGATCAATGCAGAAAAGGATTATGTGGGTATCATCAGCACATCGGACCTGCTGAAAGCGCTTGGAAATTTTTCCGGGGCCAATGAGATCGGCGGCATCATAGAACTGGAAATGGAACGTTCGCAGTTCGCCATTTCCGAAATCAGCCGTATTGTAGAAAGCAACGATTGCACGATCCTTCACCTCAATACCATCGTACACCCTGAAACAGGCATGCTCACCGTTACCCTGCATATCAATAAAAGAGAGATCGCAACCGTAATTGCAAGTTTCGAACGCTACGATTATCACGTGAGTTTTTATTTTGGCATTCACCAGTTCGAAAATGAGATCGAAAGCAATTACCGCAACTTTATGCACTACCTGGATATATAGTTTATTGGTTTTGCCCTTATTTTTACAAAAATCTCCTCAGCAAAGAGCGCAGTATGAAATATGGTAAACTTTTAATCTCCTGCTGCCTCCTGCTTGCATTCAATTTTTCATTTGCACAGAAACCTGGAAAAGCCTTACCTGTTTACGACAGTCTACGGAAAATATATCCTGATACCAATACACTTATAAAAGTTGCTGCTATCAACCTGCATGGAAACCGTAAAACAAAGGGCTATATCATCATGCGTGAAGTGCCTTTCAGCAAAGGTGATAACATAAGCATAGGTATCCTGGAAAGCATCATGGAGCAAACACGCCGCAATGTTTTTAATACAAGTCTTTTTTCAGAAGTGAGTGTTGTGCCTGTTGTTGTTGCTCCGCAGGAGATCAATATTGAAATAACAGTTCTGGAAAAATGGTACATCTATCCAACACCGCAATTCCAGTTCGCCGATCGTAACATCAACGAATGGCTGAAGACTTATCATGCCGATTTCAACAGGGTGATATATGGCGTTAAATTCACGCATTATAATTTTACCGGCAGGAGCGACCAACTTCGCATCTACCTGCTCAATGGCTACAGCAGGGCTGTTTCATTCGGGTACAATGCACCTTTTGGTAATACTAAACTCAATGAAGGGTTCAGGATCTCTGGCGGCTATTCGCAGAACAGGGAGCTGCCATATAAAACAACCCGTGACAATGCTTTGCTCCAATATAAGAAGGAAGGTTTTGTAAGAAACAACTGGTTTGTAAGTCTTTCCTACCAGTCGAGAAAAGGTTTTTTCACAAGAAGGATCTATACACTCTCTTACAACTATATGAATGTTGATGACAGCGTTGTGAGCCAGAAATACAATCCCGGTTATTTCGGAGGTACAAAATCTGCTGTAGGTTTTCCCGAACTTTCTTACGTATGGCAATATGGAAATGTGGATCATGTAAACTATCCACTGGAAGGAACCGTACTTGGTTTTGGAATACTCAAGCGGGGCTTTGGATTCAAAGGAGGTGTAAACATGCTTTCTTTTGATGTGGCTGCGGTAAAATATATGTCGCATTTCAACCGCCGGCTTTTCAGCAGTGTGCAGTTTTATGCCCGGGTGAAAGTGCCGGAGGAGCAGGCTTACATCAACCAGCGGGCATTGGGATATGGAGAGCTTTACCTGCGAGGCCACGAATATTATGTTATTGATGGCACCATGGCTGCGCTGGCCAAATTCACAGTAAAGAAAAAACTGCTGTCATTTAAAATCCCTGTTCCGTTACGCATCAGGCAATTGCCCAATATACCATTCACATTCTTTGCAAAGGCCTATGGTGATCTTGGTTACTGCTATAACAAGAGCTATGAAAGCAGGCTCAACAATGTACTGCTTTATACCGGCGGTTTTGGAATTGATATCCTTTCTGTTTACGGTTTTACACTTAACCTGGAATACAGCTTCGATCAATTAGGTAAAAACGGTCTATTTTTACACGGCAGAAGCGGATTTTAGTTTTTGTTGTATTAGATTTACCAGCATGAAAATAGCCATTTACAGTCGCGGAATTGAAAACAACCAGCTCCAGGATATTGATCTGTTGTTGAGTGAGCTGGCATCACACAATGCCGAACCTGTTTTCTTCCAGGATTTTTTTAACCAGATATACGCCGCCATCAATATTGAAGGAAAATACTCCACGTTTAATTCGAGCGAAGAACTGAAGAATGATGAAATTGATTGTATGATCAGCCTCGGTGGCGACGGAACCCTGCTTGATACGGTTACCCTTGTTAAAGATTCAGGTATTCCGGTACTGGGTGTGAACTATGGCCGGTTGGGATTCCTGGCCAATATCGGTAAAGAAGATCTTCACCCGGCACTGGATGCACTGGTGAACAGGAAATATGTACTCGACAAGAGAACACTGATTCATCTCGATGCCAATATTCCCCTGTTCGGAGAAACACCTTATGCTCTCAATGAATTCTCTTTGCATAAAAAAGATTCTTCGCCAATGATCAAGATCCATACATACCTCAATGGCGAATTTCTGAATACCTATTGGGCCGATGGTTTGATCGTTGCTACACCAACAGGTTCAACCGGCTATTCACTAAGCTGTAATGGTCCCGTGGTATTTCCCGAAAGTGCCAGCTTCGTGATCACACCCGTGGCGCCGCATAACCTTAACATCAGGCCCATCGTTGTGCCCGATGATAATATTGTTTCCTTTGAAGTGGAAGGACGCACAGATGGTTTTCTCTGTACACTCGACAGCCGCCGGGAGATCGTTACTAAAGAGATACAACTGGCAGTTAAAAAAGAAAGTTTTGGCATCAACCTCGTGCGCATGCATGAAAATAATTTCCTGCAGACGTTGAGAAATAAACTTTCCTGGGGGCTGGATAAGCGCAACTGATCCTGGTGAAAATCCACGTGTTGTTTATCAAAAGAACTTTGTTATGGTTTGTGTTGCATGAACCATGTTGATCCGACTCTTTTTTTGTTACTTAAGCGCCATGCGTTAAAACTTCATGACTTGCCTTTCAAGACTGCTAAAATAAAATTCCTGTTTTTTATTTACTGGTTCCTGCTCGCTTATATCTTAGCAGCACTGGTATGGTGGTTCATAGCACTGAACCGCCAGAACGAGCAGATGACTTCGTTGCGTAAACAGCAGTTGAATAAAGAACAGGTGAATTATGCCGATGAAGCACGAAAGATCGCCGGGGATAAGAAAAGAAAAACGGCCCAGTATATTGGAGAAGGCTCTATCTTTTTTCTGCTCATTGTAGCGGGAGCAGTATTCGTGTACCGTGCCGTAGTTAGAGAACTCAAACTGAGTAGGCAGCAGCAAAACTTTATGATGGCGATCACGCATGAATTAAAAACGCCGATAGCTGTTGCAAAGCTGAACCTGGAAACATTGCTGATGCGCAAACTTGATGAAGAAAAGCGGCAGAAATTATTACAGCATGCATTGCAGGAAACGAACAGGCTGAATGTGCTTTGCAGCAACATGCTCATTTCATCACAGATAGAAGCCGGTGGTTACCGCATCACAAACGAGGATATCAACATCAGCGAACTCGTTGGTAATTGTGTATCGGATTTCCTGAACAGGTTCCCGGAGCGGGCGGTTAAGTCCGGTATTGATAAAGATCTTTTTATCAACGGTGATGTATTGCTGCTGCAGATGGCCATCAATAATCTTGTTGACAATGCGATCAAATATTCTCCGAAAGATTCGGAGATACGTGTACAGGTAAATGGAAACAGCGGACTGGTTACAATAAGCGTAGCCAATGAAGGAGCGGGAATTGACGCAAAGGACCGGGAAAAAATATTTGAAAAATTTTACCGTGCAGGCAATGAAGCCACCCGTATGGCAAAAGGTACAGGTTTGGGCTTGTACATTACCCGGCGTATCATTGAAACACATAAAGGAAAGATATATGTTGATCCCGGTACCGATAAAGGCACAGCCTTTGTAATAGAATTGAAGCAGGTTGTATAAATTTGAAAAATGGATTCAAGAAAATTTTCCATACTACTGGTAGAAGACGAAGAGAATCTTCATGAAGCGCTCAAATTGAACCTGGAGCTGGAAGGTTATGAAGTAACAGGCAGCTATGATGGAGCCAATGCATTGAAGCTGGTGCAGCAGGAACATTTCGATCTCATCATACTGGATGTAATGCTGCCGGAGATCGATGGTATCAGTGTTTGTGAAACCATCAGGCTTAATAATCACGTAATACCGATCCTGATATTGAGTGCCAGGAGCAGCAGCGCCGACAGGGTGCTGGGTTTGAAAAAAGGAGCTGATGATTACCTTACCAAACCTTTTAACCTTGAGGAATTGTTGCTGAGGGTTGATAAACTCATCAGGAAAAATGAGCAGCTTACCGGTAAACGCCCTTTGCCCGATGTGTATGAATTCGGAAAGAACAAGATCGATTTCAAAGCACTTGAATGTTTTACAAAAGACGGAACAAAGGTTACGCTCAGTAAAAAGGAAGCGATGCTGCTCAAACTGCTGATCGAAAACAAGAACGAAGTCGTTACCCGTGAAAAGATACTTCAATCGGTTTGGGGATACAATGTATATCCTACCACAAGAACCATTGATAATTTCATTCTAAACTTCAGGAAATATTTTGAAACGGACAGCCGTAACCCGGTTTACTTTCATTCTGTAAGAAGCCTTGGCTATAAATTTACAGATGCCTGATGTGGTAGGTATTGATAAGCTGTATAATATCCTGCGCCTGCTGGTACATGCTATGCATCTGGTCATTTCTTTCAAAAGGCGTATACAAACGCCATTCTACCTGTTCAAGCAATTGCTGCATCTGTAAGGCAGTGTCATTGCTGATATTTTTTTTATCCATCAGGGTGGCAATGTTTCCCGTTGTAATATCATGAGGAGATACAGCGAACTTATGTGCCAGGAATTCCTTCAGTTCATTGTTCAGCAGGGAATAAAAATTATTGCAGTCATCCTGGTACAAACAGGTTTCGGTTTTTTCCAGTGGATTCCGCTGGTTCACTACAGCCGTTTCTGCGATCTCGTTCAACCGGGCATCATTTTCAACTTCCGGAATCTTATTTTTTTGTGAATCCAGGTTTTTTTTCTCTTTCAGCAACCATATTGTGATACCGCTCACTGCAGCAAATGCTACGAATACAATGATCCACCAACGGTTGTGGAATATTTTATTGATGCCCGTTACAGGCTGGCTGCCGGCAGATTGTAATACCGGGTCCTGTGCCGGCGCTGTTGCTGTTGTTACTGTAAAATTCAGTTCTTTCGACAGGATGGTTTTATAAACGCCTCCAGCAGGATCAAAATAACTGAATTCAACAGGTGGTAAAGAGTAGTTTCCTTCTTTATCTACAGAGAAATTATACTCAAAGGTTTTTGATCCGCTTACGGGTACAGTTGCTTTGTTGATGTCTTCAGAAAATACCGGGTCAAATGCATCTGTTCCCTGTGGCCAGGAAAGTACGGGAGCCGTTACAAGTTGCAGGTTACCCGATCCGCTGATCTTTACAACGAGCTTACCCGGTTCATTGGCCGGGAAGCTGCTCTTCTGCAATGCTGCTTCCATGTCAAACTTCCCAACGGCTCCGGCAAAGGAAGCCGGTTTGTTTTTTTCGGGAAGTGGTTTTACCGAAATGGTTACGGGTTTGCTTTTCAGGTTCACCTTTTGATTGATCACGGCATCCGGTGGAATTACGGATGCATCAAAGGCATCAAAAAGATCGGTTGGTGCATTTCTTTTGTTGGCAAATTCCTCTTTAATGAACTGTATATTGTTTTCCAGTTCTGCCGACTCCAGTTCAATATCTCCCGGTTGCAATGGATATAGCTGTGCCTTCCTGATAGTATAAACATTGTATTCCCTGCCGTTTAGTTTTTCTCTTGTGTATTCGGTAGCATCCGGTTGTGTGAGGTCAACCACAGAGAACCCATTGAAAGAAGGATTCTCTGCAAGCTTGCTTTCACTTTTCAGTCTTGTATAAAGTTTGTAGGTAGCTACCACAGGCTCACCAACATAGCAACTCGTTTTGTCAACTTCGAGCCGGAGTATCATATTCCTGTTAACCTTATCCGCTACATTATCATTTTTTCTGAAAATATAATCGTCGAACTGGTTTCTGTTATCAACAAAAGGATCTGTTGGTGCCAGGCTATATCCCGGTAAACCATTGCCGGAACCTGAGCTGTTGTCTACTACAATAGAAGAAGTATTGGTTTTATAAAGCTTGCCTGCGATCTTTAGTTCTGCGGCATTGATGTTAAACCGGCCGGTCTTTTTGGGTTTGATGACAAATGACATGGAAACATACCTGCTTACCTGTCCGTTTACAGAAACAACACCCGTTTCCTGGTTAGGTCCGCTCATGATCATGAAGTTTTCCAGCGATGGAGGTTTTATCTGCTGGATATTGTCCGCATTCTCTACAACGATCTTCAAAGTTGCATATCCATCTTTCCCGATCTTTTGTGGAGACACAGCCAGGCTCACATTAACCTGTGCGAAGGAAAATGCACTAAAAAAGCCTGAAAAAATAATAAAGACTGCTGTTCGTAAAAAGAAATTCATAAATCAATCGGCACGTTCACAAAATTAGAATTTAAGCTTTTGCAAGTCCGTTATGCAAAGGCAAAAAGATTGCAAGGAACTGTTAATTATAGATCGCCTAATTGTGGCCTGAGTATTATGTCTTCAACAACGGCCTGTGATGAAAGGCTTCCTGCAGCCACCAGCATTTTGGCCACATCGCCTGCCTCCATGATGCGTCCGTTGCTGTTATCATAATTTCCCCAGGAGTCGGTTAATACCGCACCGGGGAATATGCCAGTTACTTTTATACCCTTTTCTTTTAATTCGTGGCGAAGGTTTTTGGTAAAACCCCAAAGTGCAAATTTGCTGATGCTGTAACTGCCGCCGCCATCATACGCATCAAGGGAAGCGATTGAACACATATTGAAAACATGACCGGCCTTTTTTTGCAGCATGGCCGGGAGAAGCCTCCGGGTAAGATGGTATGCACTGTAAAAATTAACAGCCATCATGGCTTCCATGTTTCCATCGGGTTCATTGCTGATATTACCCGGCAGGTAAGCGCCGGCATTGTTTACCAGTATATCAGGAACAGCCTGTTGCAGGCACCAGTCGGCAAAAAGCTCCGCTTCATGTTTAACAGAAAGGTCGGCAGCTTTCACATGAACCTTTACAGCAGGAAATTCTTTTTCTATGGCTGCTGCCGTTTGCTTAAGCTGTTCTTCATTCCTGGAGCAGAGAAAAACTGTATGACCCGATGCGGCATATTCCCGAGCAATGGCTTTACCGATCCCTTTGCTGGCGCCTGTGATAATGATATTCATGCTCTTTGGTTTTGTTCGGCAACAACGAATGTTATTGCCAATAACAAAAAACTTATTTTTGTTGTTCGGGTAAAGTTAAAGAGCTATTTACTTTAAATACACATGAATGCCTGCATACAAACATCTTTTTTTTGACCTCGATCACACGTTGTGGGATTTTGATACCAACGCTAAATATTCACTTTCGGAGATATACGGGGAATTTAACCTGGATAAAAATGTAACACCGGTATTTGATGATTTTTACCAGAAGTACATTTACCACAACGAGATTTTGTGGGACAGGTACCAGAAGGGATTCATCACAGCCGATGAACTGAAGTGGCGTCGTATGTGGCGTACTTTACTGGATTTTAAGATCGGCGATGAAGAACTGGCAAAGAAACTTAGCAGCAGGTTCCTTGAAATACTACCGGTACAGAAAGCCGTATTCCCTCATACGATCGAGATACTGGAATACCTCACAGAAAAAAAATACCAGGTTCACCTCATCACCAATGGTTTTGAAAAAACGCAGTGGAGCAAGATCAGGAACAGCGGGCTCGACAGGTTTATTACGCACATGATAACATCTGAAGCCAGCAACAGCCTGAAGCCAAAGAAGGAAATATTTGATTATGCATTGAACAAAGCAGGCGCTTCTCTGAAAGAAAGCATCATGATCGGCGATAACCTGGAAGCGGATATACAGGGCGCTATGAATGCCGGTATTGATACTGTTTTTGTAAACCACATCAATGCCGTTACGGATATAAAACCTACTTATACAGTTACGCATTTGCAGCAACTGGAGGCGATTTTTTAATACGGCGCTTATTAATAGATTAACGTGTTATGCTATTAACTGTTTTAATCTCACCAATTAAGTAAAGCGCTTCAAATTAGCGGCCAGGGAACAAAAGCAGCGTTTACAGTAGTACAAAAACTTAATCCCGGCATTGGTTTGTGTGACACGAACCAGGGCGTTGGAGAACCATCCGGAAAAAGCGGCGTATCTTTTTTCCGGGCTCTTTTTTTGATATTTTTTTGGAGAAGCAAAAAAGTATAGTAAAAAGAGTAGAAGTCATCAATTAATGACTCTTGCTGACAATTTCAATATACAATGCGTTAAATTGATTTTCTTGAGGTATTTATTTTTATATCTCTTTATTGTTGCTGTGTCTTCTTCAAAGGGGCAAAAACTTCCTTTTCAAAATTACGGGGTGGATAAAGGATTGATACAATCCCAGGTATTGTCGATTACACAGGATAAACAGCGGCATCTATGGATAGGCACATTCAGTGGTATTGACAGGTTTGATGGAACAACTTTCAGGCATTACACCAAACGCGATGGCATTAATTCAGCAATTCCTACAGCGCTTTTCACAGCTGCAGATGGTAAAATATGGCTGGGCACTTTTTTGGGTGTTTCCTGCTTTGACGGAAACAGGTTTGTGAATTATCCCGCAGATCAAAAATCTGAGAATTCTTTCTTCCAGAATTTTGCGCAGGACAAAAGCGGTAAAATTTATGTGTTCAGCCAGGCAGATGGTTTGTTCATGTTTCAGAATAATAAATTCTCCAGGATAAAACTTCCATACAGCGGAGCAACCCCGGTTGCTTTATCTGCAGGTGTTGCCGGACAGGTACTCGTGTACTTTAAAACAGGGGAAGTTTACAGCGTGGAAAACGCAAGCTGGAAGCTTTTAAATAGAATCAATAACCCCGATGCGAATGAATGGGTTGTTATCGGCACCGAATATAATAACATTCAATTCCATGTTTCCAGCAAAGGATTCCTGCTGAAGGTTTCGGGTGGTAATATCCTGCAAAGGCAAAAAATAAATGCCCAAACAATCACAAGTATCTGTTCAGGTAAGGATGGCAATATCTGGATCGGAACTGATAAAGGTGTTTTGTTGTTCGATTCCGGAAATCTTGAATTAAAAGCCAGCTACAATGCTTCAGCGGGATTGACGGATAATGTTGTCAGAACAATTTTTAAAGACGCAGATGATAATATCTGGATAGGCTCCGATGGAGACGGCTTGTATAGATATTCAGGAAGTTTATTTACCCGGTTTGATAAGAGCACCGGTTTGCCGGGCAATATCATCATGGGCTTGATAAAAGACAGGGCCGGTAATCCATACCTCGCTACAAAAGAGGGAGATCTTGTTAAGTATGATATCAAAGAGCAGAAAATCAAACATACCGGGTATGCCGAAGTTTCCAAATCGGGCATTAACTGTATCGAAATAGATTCAGCTTCCAATATATTTATTGGTACAATTGATAACAGGCTTCTGAAGTATGATGGAAAAAAATTCAGTGAAATACTTCTTGATAAAGGAAGAAGCAGCGGTGTAAATACAATTGCAGCTTTCGGGAATAAATTATGGATCGCAACTTCCTCCGGGTGTTATTTTCTGGAAAACAATAACCTGGGAAAAGTGCCCGGGTTAAATGAAATGGTTATTGGATTGCTGCCACTTAATGATACCGTTATACTGATGAGTGGTATCAAAGGCGCTTATGAATATCATTTGAACGGGCCATTAAGGAAGATCAAAAAGTTTGAGAATACGGATATACTTGGTTTCTACAGCTACAGGCAATACATACTTATCGGCACCATTGATGAAGGCCTTTTATGCTGGAACCGTACAAGTGATAAGGTTGATACCTGTGATATAAGTGATGGGTTGGCCGATAATATGATTTTCAGTATTTATAAAGATCCTGAAAACAGCCTATGGATAGGATCCGGAACAGGCTTGCAACGGGTTTTGTATGATGATGCGAACGGCAGGTTCAAAGTAAGAAAATTTACCAATGCAGATGGTTATGAAAGTGTGGAAACCAGTATGAATACAATTACTGCCGATGGTTTGGGGCAGGTATGGATCGGCACAACCAAAGGAGCGTTCAGGTATAATGCATCAACAACTGTAGCAGCAACAGCTGCACCCTATATTGTGATCCAGGCTGTAAGTTCAGAAAATGCAGTAGAAAAAACCAACCTTGAGAATACTACTCCGTGGAATAATCTAGATGCTTCCATGGTTCTTTCTTACCAGCACAACAGTATTACGTTTGGTTTTAAGGGAATCAGCTTTAAAGATCCCGCTTCAGTTACCTATTCTTATCAACTGGTTGGTGCTGATCCTGAGTTCTCTGCGCCTGTTAGTCAGAATTCGGTGTTATACAAAAACCTTAAACCCGGCAATTATACTTTCAGGGTTAAGGCATTTAACGGAGAAGGAATTCCTTCAGCCAATATTGCCGAATACCGGTTTACTGTTTCCACGGCTTTTTATCAAACAGTTTACTTCAGAATAGCTGCCATTGCTTTGCTTATTCTTTCGGGTGTTTTGTTGCAGATTTTTATATCAAAAATGAAGCAGCAGCGATTCCGGAAAATAGAATTACTCAGGATCAAAGAGCAGGAAATAATAAGGGAAAAAACATCAGAGGATTTTCATGATGAACTGGGAAATAAACTCACCCGCATCTCTCTGCTCACAGATATACTTCAAAAAAAACTGGAACTGAATGAAGATGGGAAGGAAGCGATCGTGCATAAGATCAGGGAAAATGTAACGGCTCTTTATAGTGGAACCAAAGATATAATATGGTCCTTATCCCCCGGAAGTGATAGCCTGAAGGAAATACTCAACCGCATTCTTGTGTTGGGCAATGAATTATTAAATGAGTCTGGCATTGAATTTAGTTTTTCAGGTATCCAGGATATCAGTGAAAATATTACACTGTCTATGGACTATAGCAGAAACCTGGTAATGATCTATAAGGAATTGTTGAATAATACTGTTAAACATGCCGGCGCCGGAAAAGTAAGCATACAGGTGAGTGTTGCTGACCCCGGGGATGTAACTATTGAGATGGCAGACAATGGCGCCGGCTTCAATCCAACTGAAGTGAAAAGGGGCAATGGCCTTAACAATATCAGCCGCAGGGCCGAAAGAATCAATGCAACGCTGACCATTCAATCAGGGGAAGGAAAAGGATCACTGTTTGTTTTAAAGTTCAGAATCCCCCCAAAAGGGGTACGTTAATCCGGAAAGAAACTTGATTTTTGAACTAAAATAAATCAAATGCAAAGCAGCAACGAGGAAATACAAAATATCCGGATCGTAATCATTGAAGATGATGAAACCATAAGAACCGGGTATGAATATATGTTGGGAAACCAGCCAGGCTTCGAGGTTAGCGGGGCTTATGATTCCTATGAAGCAGCCGCAGCGTTTGTTTTTGAAATAGAACCGGATATCATTCTGCTGGATGTTCAATTGCCCGGGAAAAGAGGTGTAGATGTTATTCCCGCCATAAAGAAAAAATTACCGGCAGTACACGTTCTGATCCTCACCGTGTATGAATCAGAAGAAGTGATTTTTGCGGCATTGAAGAACGGTGCATCGGGCTACTTAACCAAGAATATTTCAACCGATAAGATTGTTGAAGCAATTTATGAAGTAATGAAGGGAGGTGGCGCCATGAGTGCCGGTATTGCCAAACTGGTAATGCAGTCATTCCGCATAAATCATAACAGCCCATTGTCGAAGCGGGAGACAGAGATACTGGAAGCCATCGCTGATGGAAAAAGCAGGAGCAAAATTGCGTTGAACCTGTTCATTGACCTGGAAACAGTAAAGACCCACATTAAAAATATCTACCAGAAACTTGATGTCAATTCAAAAGAAGAGGCCATCAGGGTTGCAAGGGAAAGTAAGTTCATCTGACCAAAACGGGTTTCATTTTATCACCTGATCAAAGTGTATTTGCCATTCATCAATATCCCCCTGTTTGGGGGATGTTGTGCTTGTAGGCACTTTCTACTTTTACAATGCAACATTTTATTGATCAGATGACAAGAAAAAACAAACAATCGAATACAATCCCGGGCTTTGATAATCCTGCAATCCGGGCCTTACTCGTAATAGCTGCCATTATATACATAGCTGCCAGGGGTTATCAATTCGGGCAGTTTTTGCAGCACCTGCTGAAATAAATTTCCGCTGTGTTATTCTTTATTTAAAGCCTCAGTAAATCGTTTTTATGAAACTGCACTTATTCATTTTATTGTCTCTTTTGTTTTTCAGCCTGCAGAAAACTACCGCACAACAGGAAGTATCAATTGCCGGAAAAATAGTGGGCAGCGAAAAAATGCCTTTGGAAGGAACAGTTGTGGTGTTGAAAAAGGGAAGTAACGGTAACATTGTAAGAACAGTTATTACCGATCAAACAGGGAGTTTTGAGTTTTTGCATGTTAAGGCAGATACTTTCATACTGTCTGCCACACATATCGGGTATGCAGGCTATACCAGCGCACCGATTTTTATAACGGCTGATAACCCGAAAATTGATCTGGCTTCTATTGAACTCATTCCCGGAGCCGGTAAAGAACTCGCTAAGGTTACAGTTGAATCAAAAATTCCGTTTGTAGAACGTAAAGTAGATAAAACCGTTGTTAACCCGGAAGCACTTATAGCAAATGCAGGTACATCAGCCCTGGATGTGCTTGAAAAATCACCTGGCGTTATTGTTGATGTGAATGGGAACATCAGCCTGCAGGGTAAGCAGGGCGTATTGATTTACATAGATGATAAGCCAACATACCTGGCTGCAGCTGATCTTGCAAACTACCTGCGCTCCCTGCCCGCAGGCTCCATAGGGGTTGTGGAAATTATGACAACTCCTCCGGCCCGGTATGATGCAGCGGGAAATGCCGGCATCATCAATATTAAATTAAAGCGGATCAAAACAACAGGCTTCTCCGGAGCCATAAACCTGAGTTACGGGCAGGGTAAATATCCTAAATCAAATAATAGTTTGAATGTAAGCTACCGCGTTAACAAGTTAAACTTCTTTGGCAATATCAGTTATAATGCCAGCCAGTTCTTCCAGGATCTTTATATAAACAGAACTTACTTTAAGCCAACCGGTGAATTGAGTTCGCTCTTTAACCAGAATACATATATCAGGATAAATACCGGTGGATTGAATGTAAAGGCAGGCGTTGATTATTATGTAAGTAAAAAATCTACACTTGGAATTGTTGTAAACGGGTTTAACAATTATACGGATAACAACACGGTAAATGCTTCCCGGATATTTGATGAGAACAGGCTGCTAAAAAGTAAAGTGACGGCGATCAGCCCGATGAAACGCAACTTTAGAAATCGCAGCATAAACCTGAACTACACTTTAAAAATTGATGCAAAAGGAAAAGAATTTTCCATTAATGCCGATCACATAACATATAATTCAAAAATCGATCAATCATTACTTAGTTATAACTATACAGCGGCAGACTCCCTGCTTTCAAAATCAAACCTGGTGAGCAATCTTCCCGCAGAAATCAAGATCACAACGGCTAAAGCCGACCTGGTATTACCATTTGGCTGAACAAGAAAGTTTGAAGCTGGGGTGAAGACCAGCTTTATCCGGACTGTTAATATTGCCAACTTTTATGATGAACTGGCTGGCGGACAGTTGAGCCCCAATTACACTTTTTCGAACAGTTTTAACTACAACGAAAATATCAATGCGGCTTATGTGAACTACAGTTTTTCTTTAAAGCGGCTGACCATCCAGGCCGGACTGAGATTTGAAAATACCAACATAAAAGGTTACCGGTACGGGAACCCGGTACAACAGGATTCATCTTTTAACAGGCATTACAACAACCTGTTCCCGACTTTCTATGCCATGTATAGTCTTGATTCAACCGGGAAAAATGTTTTGAGTTTCTCTTACAGCAAAAGGATCGACAGGCCAAATTACCAGTCGATGAATCCCTTTACTTACCCGCTGGACCGGTTCACGCTTTACTCAGGAAATCCCTTTCTGCAACCTACATTCTCCAACAATTTCGAACTGGCTCACACTTACCTGAATGCAATTACCACCACACTGCATTATAGTTATGTGAAGGATATTATCAGTGAAACAATAGAGCAAAAGTCGAACACTTTCTATAGCAGGCCTGGTAATATAGGAATACAACACACGTACGGCGTGTCGGTGAATTTGAGTTACCCGTTAAAAAAATGGTGGACTGTACAGTTGTACACCGCCTTGATGAATAATTCATTTAAATCCGTACTCTATAATCAGCAACTTAATAATTCAGGTACCTACTGGTTCATCGGGCCAACCAACCAATTTGTTATCGGGAAAACCTGGACTGCAGAATTAGCCGGCAGCTACCAAACAAGCGTGGCATCCGGGCAATTTGTAATTGTTCCGGTATGGTCAGTCAGGGCAGGCGTTTCAAAAAAGATCATGAAAAACAAGGGAACGCTTAAACTGAATATCAGCGATATTTTTTACAGCAATCTTCCGGGAGGCGATATTAAAGCTATTGAAAATTCAACGGCGAACTGGAACAGCTACCTGGATACACGGGTAGTCACCATTTCTTTCAGTTACCGGTTCAATAAAGGCAAAGGCCTTGCAGCCAGGAATACAGGCGGTGCTGATAATGAAAAGAGCCGGGTAAAATAAATGATAAAACAGCACCTGGTAACCGACAAGATTACCCGGGGCATTCTTAAAATACCAGGCCTGGTCTCCTGCAATTTAACCAGGCAACTTATTCCCGTGGCAGTTATTCTAAAGCTTAAGCAAAGTATTTTTTGAGTAAGGCTTATGCTGCTGTTGACAAAACAAATTATTACTGGACTATAAAAAATCAAAGATGAAAAAACTCCTGTTATTTATTTTTATTGCGGCACTGAATTGTTTGCAGGCCATTGCTCAGCCCGTAATTATTCCTACCGACAAGCAAGTTAAGATCGGCAAATTGCAGAATGGTCTTACTTATTACATACGCAAAAACAGCAAGCCGGAATCGAGGGTTGAACTTCGCCTGGTTGTGAATGCAGGTTCTGTTCTTGAAAAAGATGACCAGCAGGGTGTAGCACATTTCCTGGAGCACATGGCTTTCAATGGAACAAAGAATTTCCCCAAAAACGAATTGCTTAATTACCTGCAAAAAGCGGGTGTGCGGTTTGGTGCTGATCTGAATGCAACAACAAGTTTCGACTATACAGTATACATGCTTCCCATAAGTACAACCGATGCAGGCGTTTTACATAATGGATACCAGGTGCTGAGAGATTGGGCAGGAAACCTGTTGCTTGAAGATGGAGAGATCGATAAAGAGCGGGGTGTGATACTGGAAGAAAAAAGGATGCGGCAGAATGCCTATATGCGTGCAATAGCGCAGTATTATCCTGATAAGTTTAATAACAGTATGTATAGTTTGCGCCTGCCAATCGGTAAGGAGGATATTATTAAACAGGCACCCAGGAAAACATTTGTTGATTTTTACAGGGATTGGTACAGGCCGGACAATATGGCTGTTATAGCCGTTGGCGATATTGATGTTGCACAAACAGAGGCAACTATTAAATCTTTGTTCGGCGATTTGCAGAATCCCGCTGCTGCACCGGTTCGTCCACAAACCATTCCCATAACATGGCACAAAACCGACAAGGTAAAACTGGTAAGTGATCCTGAAAATACCAATAGCATACTTACCATGACCTTCGGCATGGACAAGAAAGAACCAGAAACCATCTGGGATGATTATGCTGAGGATAAATTGTACGAAGTGATCGGCTCTTTGTTCGATGGCCGCCTCGAAGAGTACAGTACAAAATCAGATGCGCCAATAGGAGCCGGAAATATCAACCTGGCCAGTGGTTTCTTTCGTGGATACAAAGCTGTTGAGGTTTCGGCAATTATAAAAGATGATCCGGTGGCTGCAATGAACCTGATGATGGCAGAGGTATTGAGAGCAAAGAAATTTGGTTTTCTGCAACCGGAACTTGACAGGGTAAAGAAAGATATATTAAAACAGTATGAGAAATACCTGGCCGAAAAAGATAAAACCGAATCTGCCAGTTACGTGTATGAATACATACAGCATTTTTTGGTGAAGGAACCGATGCCGGGTATAGATGAAGAGTACAACTTTATCAAAAAGTTTTTGAATAATCTTAGCCTGGAGCGTGTGAATAAAACAATAGCAGCTTTCAATTTAAACAAACCTGCATTCATCCTGCTCAATACTACTGAAGCACAAAAGAACATTGTTTCTTCAACCGACCTGCTGGCGGCTTTTGGTAAAGCAAAACTTCAAAAAGTTGACCCATACGTGGAAAAACAGTTTTCAGGCGAACTGATGGATGTTAAGCCTGTGGCAGGCAAGATCATCCGTACAGATATAGATAAGGAGCTTGATTCAAAAATGTTAACCCTCAGCAATGGCATTAAAGTGATCTATAAAAAAACTGATTTCAAGAACGATGAAATTGTATTGAAAGCAACCCAGTGGGGAGGTTTAACCAATTTAACTCCTGCAGAAATAGCAGCAACAAAATATTTTATGCTCACTGGCTCTATGGGGCTTGGGCAACACAAGGCAGCTGATATGCCCAAAGTGCTTAACGGGGTTCAGGCTTATATGAATCTTTTTGTTGTGCCGAACCAGTTGGTTATAATGGGCAGTACCACTGTACCTGATTTTGAAAAATTCCTGCAGATCATCAACCTGAGATTAACCAATATTAATTTCAATGCAGCAGAATTTGAAGGTTTCAAGGCAAGTTTCTCAAGCCAGTTGGGAAATCTTGCCAAAAACCCGGTCTATAAATTCAACGACACTTTAAACTGCTATAAATTTAAATACAGTAACCGTTTATCCGGGCTACCCCTGGCCGATGAATTGAAAGCCTTGAAACTGGAGGATCTGAAAGCTGCCTATCAAAAGATCTGCAGTAATTTAAACGGGGCTGTGTTTGTTTTCAGTGGCAACATTGATGAGAACAGTTTTGCTTCCATGATAGAGAAGTATATCGGCTCCATACCTACCGGCGCACAGCCTTTGTCTTTGGATAAAGAAAACGTTCTTAAGCCAATAGAAGGAAAAAACACATTTGTTTTTAAAGCGGGTAAAGAAAACAAGTCGCAAATCAGCTATAGTTATTATGCTGATTTAAAAGAAGCTCCCGATAAAGATGTTTTGTTATTTGGCTTACTGACCGATATACTGCAGATCAAAGCAAACGAAAAATTAAGAGAGGAGATGGGAAGCACTTACGCACCATCAGTAATTTCTGTTTTTAACAGGCTGCCGGTGGCCGGTTTTATCTTAAACTTAACCGTATCGTCTTTGCCGGAAAATACAGATAAAATTATCCAGGCGTATGATGACCTTATAAAATCCATTATTAATGGAAACGTTTCTGAAGAGGAAATGGTAAAAGCAAGAACACAACGGGTTAAATTGTTTGAAACGCAATCCAAAACAAATATGCACTGGACCAATGTGCTGGAGCAGCAATACAGTTACGGTTTTGATTCCGGGGTAATAAGCGAGCAGATAAGCCGGATAAACCAGGTTTCTAAAGAAGATATAATCAGTGTTGCAAAAAAATACCTGCCTGCTGCAAATACCCTGAAAGGTATTATGAATCCTGAGTAGCCTGAATTCATAATTTTTATCACTATTGACCGGGCAAACCATTCATCTTCTATTTGAATGGTTGCCCGGCCTGTATGTAAGGTAAGAGTCTTCAGATGGGTAATCTTGTATTCCACATTTTTTCTTGATAAAAAAGTGGAGCAAAAAATCAAGGCTGCATAAAAAAGGCTAAAAATTGTATTTACAGGCTAAAGGAAAACAAGTTCCAACTTGTGAATAAAACCGGGCAGAGGTGCGACTTACCAGCTAATAATAAATCCAAACATAGCAACAGCTGTTTTCCTTTT
>JAFDXA010000204.1 GCA_018268185.1 Bacteroidota bacterium | reverse complement strand
CATCCGCCAACAACCAATACCGGGATGTTTATGTTCTTTAAATGCAGCCTGATGTTCCTGGCTTTCCAATATGCATCATAAGTATCATGTTCGAGGTATTCAGTCCAGATCGTACTCTGGTGGTTGAAATATTTTTCAGACTGTGTATTTTTTAATGAACCGAGCTTTAAAAAGAAATCATACACATCTTTGGTGCCTGCTTTGAATATCTGTGATCCGTAATCCTCTGTTGGCCCGCTTCTCGGCTTGCCGAAATAATTCATGAAATCAAAATTGTCTAACAGGAAGAAAGCGCCATTGTGGTTGGCATCATCGCCGATGAATTCGTCGGTAACGGGAGCCTGCGGACTAACAGCCTTGATCGCCGGATGAGCCCCCGGCAGGCAGGCCGTTGCATAGAAACCGGGATACGAAATACCATAAAGACCTGCACGCCCGTTGTTGTTTTTTATATTCTTGAGGAGCCAGTCAACCGTATCATAAGTATCACTGCTTTCATCAACATCTTTATTGGATTTTTTTTCCGCAATATGCGGAGTTACTTCCAGGTTAACACCTTCGCTCATGTACCTGCCACGTACATCCTGGTAAACAAAAATGTATTTTTCTTTCATGAGGATAGTGTCAGGCCCGATCCTGTATGGATATTCTTTATAACCGTAGGGGCCGGCTGAATAGGGCGTACGTTCAATGAGAAAAGGGTATTGCCGGGAACTGTCGCGTGGGATATACAGCACCGTGTACAATTTGATGCCGTCACGCATGCTGATCATGGTATCAAGTTTTGTATAATTTTCTTTTACCCAGGCGTTTTGCGAAAAAGCACCGGCAGAAAGAAAAAGCAGCAGTGCAGTGGTTAATTGCTTCATGAAATGGTGATTCTGATTGAAGTGTGGTTGCAGTAAAAAACTATCTAGTAAGCTTTCGCTGCAGAATGCTAAATTTAGTGAATCTAAATGAGTAATCAGATGCAGTCAAACGAGCAATTGATAAGCGGTTTTTATTCCGCATTTCAAAAACTGGACGCCGCAGGTATGAATGCCTGTTACAGCAATGATATTATTTTTTCTGATCCTGCATTCGGACTGCTTAAGGCGAATGAGGTAAAAGCCATGTGGGAAATGTTGTGCAGGAACGCAAAAGATTTCTCCCTTACTTTCGGAAATATTACAGCACTGGATCACGAATATTATACCTGCGACTGGACGGCTTCTTACACTTTTTCAAAAACGGGACGCAAGGTTGTCAATAAAATAAAAGCTCACATGCGCATTGCTGATGGAAAGATCGTTGAACACAGCGATGCTTTCAGTCTGCACCGATGGTGTGCCATGGCGCTTGGTTTCCCGGGTTGGCTTTTTGGCTGGAGCGGATTTTTTCAGAACAGGGTAAGAAAACAGGCGAGGGTGAGTTTGGAGAAGTATATGGGGGGAAGAGGGTGAGGGTGAGGGTGAGGGTTGAAAGTTTAAGGTTGAAGGGTTGAAGGTTGGGGAATCTTTCCAGTATCCAGCATCTAGTATCTTTTGGCTATTGATGGTTTAGTAGGTTTAGAGAGTTTAGGGGTTTGGATGGGTTAGGTAGTTTAGTGGTTTATGCTTTTACATGGTGGGTTTGAATTCATGATAAACTATTTGTATATTACTTGTATTAACCAAAAACTGCTTAATCATGAATACAGAATTTATCAATAACCTTAACTGGATTGCCATTTTTTGCGGGGCACTTGGATATTTCATGCTTGGCGCCCTGTGGTATTCAAAAATGCTCTTTGCACCAAAATGGATTGAATACACAAAAGTGGATGCAAACAATTCTGATGCAAAGAAAGGGATGGGCCTGCTGATGTTCATGTCTTTTATCTGGATGTTCATTACGGCCTTTGCCATTGCGGTGATCCGCGACAGGATTTACGATGTAACCGGCCTGCTGGGAGGAATAAAACTCGGCTTTGTTACGGGGCTTTGCTTTGGTGTTGCATCACTCAGCATCTCTTACCTGTATGAAAAGAGGCCTGCAGGTCTTTACTGGATCAATGGAGGTTATACTTTATTGGGAAATATCATTGCAGCAATAATAATCTGTTCATGGCATAATTAGTGAGCGGATGTGGGAAGCTGAATGTAAAAATAAAATAAGGAATGATGAAAGCAGAATATGTACTTCATCATTCCTTATTTTTTATTCATCAGTTTTGATTTTACATTTTACTCAACCCTTGTGATCTTAACCATATTGGTTGGTAGATGCTGTTCAACAGGAGTACTGCCCGTATTGATAACAACATCACCTTTCTTCAGGAAGCCGCGTTCTTTCAGGATATTGATCTGGTCGAAAATGATATCATCAAGACTTTCTTCTTCTGCATAATAAAATGCTCTTACACCCCAACTCAAACCAAGTTGATTGATAAGCGTTCTTTCTTTGCTGAAAACATACAAGGGGCATGATGGCCTGTAGCTGCTCAGCATAAAGGCAGTGTAACCGCTCTGTGTCATACCTACCAATGCATTGGCTTCAGAATCCCTGGCCAGTTTACAGGCAGTATAACAGATCGCATCACTGAGGAAAGAAGGAGAGTGAGATTGTGGTGTGAGTGAATCTTCCCGGTTGTATTGATACAATGTTCTTTCTACTTCCAGGATGATATTACTCATGGTTTGCACAACCAGGGTAGGGTATTGACCGGTTGCCGTTTCTCCACTCAGCATTACAGCATCAGCGCCTTCCAGAACAGCATTGGCCACATCGGTAACCTCGCTGCGGTTTGGCTTGGTGCGATCGATCATGCTTTCCATCATCTGTGTAGCAACGATCACGGGTTTAGCCCTGTGAATACATTTGCGTATGATGTCTTTCTGGATCATGGGAACACGTTCAACAGGAATTTCAACACCGAGGTCTCCGCGGGCAACCATCACACCATCGCTTTCAACAATGATATCGCGTAGATTTTTCAGCGCTTCCGGCATTTCGATCTTGGCGATCACTTTTATTTTACTGTTATTGGCTTTAATGATCTTCTTCAGTTCAGCGATATCAGCCACCTTGCGTACGAAAGAAAGCGCTACCCAGTCAACACGCTGCGTGAGTATGAACTCAAGGTCTTTCAGGTCTTTCTCTGTAAGAGAAGCCATGGTAAGATCACTGTCGGGAAGGTTTACGCCTTTGCGTGGATTCAAAATTCCTCCCAGCGTTACTTTTACTTTTACTTCTTTTTCGTTCAATACTTCCGCTACCTGTACTTCCATTTTACCATCGTCGAGGAAAATGCGTTCGCCCACTTTTACATCAGTACTCAGGTTGGGATAAGAAACGTATATCTTCTGCGCAGTGCCAAGCACTTTTTCGGTTGTGAAAATAAATTCATCACCTGTTTTCAGTGTTACTTTTCCATCCGCCAGGTCGCCAACCCTTAGTTTTGGGCCCTGCAGATCAGCAAGTGTTGAAATATTATATGGTTCTGTTTTATTGATATTGGTGATGTGATCGATCACTTTCTTTTTGTCTTCATGTGAACCGTGAGAGAAATTCAGCCTGAAAACATTTACACCTGCTTTTACAAGATCTAGCAATGCTTCATAGGTATCGCAGGAAGGTCCTACGGTAGCCACAATCTTTGTTCTCTTTTGAGAGTGTACTTTACCTGCTTCATTATCCATCTGCTGGTGCAGGTACTTACTTATATTTTTACTCATTTTCATTTTTTTGATTGTTGGGGTGGTGAATGGATGCTGGATACTAGATACTAGATTCTTGATACTCGATACTGGTTTTGATGTAGCGTATTATTTTTAAGTGCTACCTGGTTCCAATATCCAGTTACCAGCCTTCAGCGACCAGCATCCCATTTCTTCCTACGTTGCCAGTATCTTCACGATCCTGATCCACTCTTCACCGATGCGTTGCTTTTTCTTTACAGCTTCATTCAAAGGGGTGTAGTGCATCCTGTTGTTTACGATACCAACGAATACATTGTGTCTTCCTTCGATGAGGCATTCAACTGCTGAATATCCCATGCGGCTTGTTATCAGCCTGTCGAAGCAGGTAGGTGAGCCACCACGCTGTATATGTCCTAATATGCAAAGCCTTGTTTCGAGCAACGGCATGCGTTCCTTGATCAGTTTGGTAAGTTCTTCACCGCCGAACTGGTCGCCTTCAGCAACAACGATCAGGTTCACCAGTTTTTTTCTTTTTTCTTTTTCTTCGAGAGAACGGATGATGTCTTCCACATCGGTTTTGCGTTCCGGTATCAATATGTTTTCTGCACCGGTTGCAATGCCACTGTGCAGGGCGATGTAGCCGGCATCACGGCCCATCACTTCAATAATGAAGAGCCTGTCGTGTGCATCTGCGGTATCACGTATCTTATCGATCGCTTCAACAGCTGTGTTCACTGCTGTATCGAAACCAATGGTGAAATCAGTTCCGGCGATGTCTTTATCAATGGTTCCCGGAAGACCGATGCAGGGTATATCGAATTCATTGCTGAAGGTCTGGGCGCCACGAAAACTTCCATCTCCACCGATCACTACCAGTCCGTCGATGCCTCTTTTCTTCAGATTTTTATATGCTTTCTCCCTTCCTTCATAAGAAAAGAATTCCTTGCAACGGGCTGTTTTAAGGATGGTGCCGCCACGCTGAATGATGTTTGCAACACTGCGGCTCTCCATCTTCGTTATATCATCATCAACCATACCGCTGTATCCACGGGTGATACCGTAAACTTCCAGGCCATAGTAAAGGCTGGTACGTACCACAGCCCTGATGCAGGCATTCATGCCGGGGCTGTCACCGCCGCTGCACAATACGCCGATCTTACTGACTTTCTTTTTCATGCTCTGTTTTTTGCTTTAATAAAAGTTATTGCTGCAAACGATCGTTACATTCTTTCGGGCACCTGTATCCCAAGCAGGGCGGTGCCGGATTTTAATATGTTGGCCGTCATCGACGACAATTGTAAACGCAATTGTTTTTTGCTTTCATTTTCTGCATTGGCAATGGAATGTTCTGCATAAAATGAATTGAATACCTGGGCCAGGTGAAACAGGTAATTGGCTATGGCTGAAGGATTCTGCTCCCTGCCGGCCTGCATCACAATGGTTGGGTATTGTTCCAGGGTAATGAGTATTTCTTTTTCAAGTGGAAGCAGATCAGCACCCAATGAGGCACCGGGCTGGAGCGTCTCCTTCCGTAATATACTCTTTATCCTGGCATAAGTGTACTGGATGAATGGCCCGGTGAAACCGTGGAAGTCGATCGACTCCTGCGGGTTGAAGATCATTTTCTTTTTAGGATCTACCCGAAGCAGGTAGAACTTCATGGCGCCGAGGCCGATCGTTTTATATAGTGAAGCTAATTCTTCTGTTGTAAAATCTTTAACCTTGCCGAGGTCTTCGGTATGTTGTTTTGCCGTGGCTATCATTTCATCCACCAGGTCGTCGGCATCAACAACTGTTCCTTCCCGGCTTTTCATTTTACCCGTAGGCAATTCCACCATGCCATAGCTGAGGTGATAAATGTTTTCGGCATTGGGCAGCCCGAGTTTTTCGGCGATCAGTTTCAGCACTTTCATGTGATAATTCTGTTCATCACCGATCACGTAAATGCTCTGGTCAATTTTATATTCTTCGTATTTCTGCTGGGCAAGGCCAATGTCCTGTGTGATGTAAACCGAAGTGCCGTCTTTACGCTGAACAATTTTCCTGTCGAGGCCATCATTGGTAAGATCGATCCACACACTGTTATCCGGATCCTTCACAAATACGCCTTTGGCAAGCCCTTCTTCCACGATCTTTTTCCCCAGCAGGTAAGTATTGCTTTCGTAATATGTTTTATCGAAATCGCTGCCGATGTTTTTGTAGGTAACGTCGAATCCTTCGTAAACCCAGCTGTTCATCCGTTTCCACAATTCCATTACATCAGGCTCACCCGCTTCCCAGTCGAGCAGCATCTGTTGCGTGGCCTGCATGATGGGAGCTTCTTTCTCAGCATTTTCTTTGCTCATACCTTTTTCCATGAGCTCAGAAACCTGCTTTTTGTATTCGTCGTTGAACTTTACATAATAATCTCCTACAAAATGATCTCCCTTCGTATGCGTTGATGCCGGCGTGGCGCCATCCGCAAAAAGCTGCCAGGCGATCATGCTCTTGCAGATGTGAATACCGCGATCATTAACAATACAGCTTTTAAAAACCTCGTAGCCGTTTGCTTTCAGGATCTCGGCAACACTCCAGCCCAGGAAGTTGTTGCGTAGGTGGCCGAGGTGAAGCGGTTTGTTGGTGTTGGGAGAAGAATATTCAACCATCACTCTTTTGCCGTTCATGGCCTGTTTGCCAAAACATACATCGTTGTGATTCTTTTCCAGTAAACTGATCCAGTAACTATTGGCTACCGACAGATTTAAAAATCCTTTAATAATATTAAAGCCGGTGAAAAGCTCGGGGTAGGTTTTTACCAGGTGCCCGCCCAACGCGTTGCCGATGGCATCGGGGGATAGTTTCAGCCTTTTTACGAGGGAAAACAAAACAACAGTATAGTCGCCTTCAAATTCGGGCTTTGTCTGGTTAACCTGGAAATCCTGTTCCGAGAAATCCTGACCGTATAAAACCTGTAAACTTTCAACCGTGTTTTTCTGTAAGATGTGTAAAATGGACATATTGCTGTTTCGGTAAGCAAATGTACTCATTTCAGGCCTAAATAAGTGCCGATGGGATCGGTCGCAAACATTAAGTTTTGTTCACATTTTTTTGCTTTTACGTTGAAAACCATTGCCTGAAGGGGTAAGAGCTGTTCCTCATCGGCCAGTTATGTGAATGGATAATAGCTGTTATCAATGGCACGGTTCCAACTACTGAGGAGTTTACCTTTAGTAGCACTTAACGCATAGTGCTATTGAAATTTTCAGCAAAAGCCATTGATTGATGACTTCTGCTCTTTTTACTATACTTTTTTGTTTCTTCAAAAAAGTATCAAAAAAGGAGCCCGGAAAAAGGATACACCGCTTTTTCCGGATGGTTCCCTGATCTGAAATTTTAAACAGCATAAGCCAAGCGTAAAGTAAAACAATCAAAACCTTAATAGCACAACACCTTAGCGCATATTAAAACTATTGCCATGAAAAGAAATCTACTCCTTTGTTTTTTGATCATAGCCAGCCAGGCCGGGATCTCTCAAAACAACCAGCCTCCCTGTTCGGCCCCCGAAGCCAGCCAGTTCGATTTCTGGGTAGGTAGCTGGAACCTGTATACTGCAGATACCCTTACCGGTACCAATACTATATACAAGATCATGGACGGCTGCACGGTGCAGGAAAATTTTGAGAACAGCAAGGCAGGCTATTCCGGCAAAAGCTGGAGCATGTACGATCCCAAAGCCCGGTTGTGGCAGCAGACCTGGGTAGACAACCAGGGTTCATTCATTTACCTCACCGGCAAATTTGAAGAAGGTAAGATGACCCTGTTCACCCAGCCAAAGAAGATCCCTTCCGGCAAGGAACTGATCTACCGGATGCTGTTCAGCAATATCAGTAAGGATAGTTTTGACTGGGATTGGGATTCATCCACCGACAATGGTGCAACCTGGAAAAGCGGCTGGCATATTCATTATACCCGCAGGCAATAGCCATGCGTTAAACAGTTGTTGATTCCTGAATTTTATAGTGTTCCTTTCCCCATTATGCGTTACCTTTGCGCACTTTTTTGAATAATTATGATCAGTGTAAATAATGTAACGCTTGCCTATGGCAAACGGGTTTTGTTTGATGAAGTGAACATCAACTTCACCAAAGGGAATTGTTATGGTATCATCGGCGCCAACGGTGCAGGTAAATCAACTTTTCTGAAGATCATCAGCGGTGAGATCGAAGCGAACAAAGGAACGATCGATATCACTCCCGGTGAAAGGATGGCCGTATTGAACCAGAACCAGTTCGCCTTTGATGAACATACGGTACTGGATACCGTACTGATGGGCCATAAAAAAATGTGGCAGGTAAGGCATGAACGTGATGCCATCTATGCCAAAGAAGACTTCAGTGAAGCCGATGGCATCAAAGCCGGTGAGCTGGAAGAACAGTTTGGAGAGATGGGAGGCTATACAGCCGAAAGTGATGCAGCAACGCTGTTGAGTGAGCTCGGTGTAAAAGACGAGCTGCATGCCCAACTCATGAAAGATATCAGCGCCAACCTGAAAGTGCGGGTGCTCCTGGCACAGGCGCTCTTCGGTAATCCTGATATCCTGTTGCTGGATGAGCCTACCAACAACCTGGATGTGGAAACGATCGGCTGGCTGGAGAACTTCCTGGCCGATTACGAGAACATTGTATTGGTGGTGAGCCACGACCGTCACTTCCTCGATGCGGTTTG
>JAFDXA010000203.1 GCA_018268185.1 Bacteroidota bacterium | reverse complement strand
TATTCAAACGGAATTTGATTATTTTAACCGGGCAACAGTGATCCCCATATCATCAAATCACATAAATACCGTTAAAACACCCCACCACACTTTCCTCCAATTCAATTAATTTCAAATCCTGACGAATGCGGATACCTATTCCCTGCAGCTGGTACTGAAGCATTGCTGCTTACCTGGAAGCGCCTGAAAAGAAGTAGATTTAAAGTGAATTATGTCGATCCAGGAAAACTCATCATTAACATACCGCCGGTTAAGAAGGGCCATCGGGTTCCTGGGCATATCCCTGCCCATAACACTCATCATTGCTTCCCTGTTTAAACCCTGGGTGAGCTTCCAGGTTTCCATCAGCCATTATTATTATACCAACATGCGGGATATCTTCACGGGTATCCTTTGTGCCGTGGGTTTGTTCCTCATCCGTTACAAAGGTTTCGGCAATAAGCAATGGTGGAAGAACGATAACCTGCTCACCAATATTGCCGGTGTGATGGCATTTGGGGTGGCTTTGTTCCCTACCAGTCCGCCGGAAAACATCCGCAAGATATATACCCTCGTAACCATCAACGAGCCCTGGCTCAACTACCTGCACTTTGGTTTTGCCGCAACGCTGTTCACAGCATTTGCCATACTATCATTGTTTGTGTTTACGCTGGGGCAGAACCGTGATCCCGGTGTGCCCAAAAGCATCATGGATGAAAACAATATTTACCGCACCTGCGGCATACTCATATTTGTTTTTATCATCCTCGTACCGCTAACAGCCCGTTACATGCCCTCTATAAAGTATTCTACTTTTTTCCTGGAAATGCTTTCCCTGTTTGCCTTCGGCATCAGTTGGCTGATTAAGGGCCGGGCATTGGGCGATACGGGTATGATCGGGGAAAAACTGTATGGTGAAAGGAATATCAAAGCGCCGAAGGTGGATGAGGTGGCGGGGGATGAGTAATAACACTAATTCCAAGCAATGACTCCTGCAATGTAGATTACTTGTTTAGTTAGAAGAAAGATTTAAAGGAAATAGTAGCTCTGACGCAACGTTCCGTACCGGAGACGTTGCTGAGAAGAATTGGTTAAGCATTCCATAGTAGGGCTGGGGCTACGTCCCATGATAGGGGGATTGCTGAGAAGAAAGACAACTCAAATTCATTCGTGGTACTGGTACACGCACTTCAATACTACCAAAAAAATAATCATGCAAAATATTACCAACATCGTGTATCTCATGCTTGAGAACCGTTCACTTGACAATGTCTTGGGCTGGCTGTATGCTACCAATAACAGTCCTGCAAACTTTATTCCGGCCGCTGATATAAGTCCTTTTAATGGTTTGTCGCCTGATATGTCAAACCCTGATCCTGATAGCAACAACCCCGTGTATGTTTCGATGATAACGGTTGCCGATGGGCAAACGATTCCCAGCGTGGACCCCAATGAAGATTTTCAACACGTGCAGGTGCAGATCGCAAATAATATGTCTGGCTTCTATAGCGATTTTTTGAGCGCAGGTTCAAGCAACCCGCCAGAGATCATGGCATGTTATACTCCTGACTCTTTGCCCGTTCTTAATAGTCTTGCTTTGAATTTTGCAGTATCGGATGCCTATTTCTCTTCTATACCAACACAAACAAATTGCAACAGGGCTTTTTCTCTAACGGGAAATTCAATCGGCTCTTATGATGACTGGCCAAATGAAAACAACAGAACGGCGATGGTAAATAACTATTGGGAAAAAGATATTGATGATATGGGGGATCCTTATGAGTTTACACAACCCACTATCTGGAATGTGCTTAACAATAACGGCTATGATTCGGAAAGCGACTGGATGATTTATTATAACCAGACATGGCCGGGGGTAGCCCCTTATGAAGGATCGTACTGCTTTACCGAGGATTTGTTTTACCCAGGCCTGCAGGGTTTGCCGAATTTTGCGCCCTATTCAACTTTTCTTTCACAGGCTGCTGCGGGCACATTACCAACATTCAGTTACCTGGAGCCTACCTGGTACGAAGAAACACATAATGGCAGTGATTATCATCCACCGGCAAATGTATCCGGGGGCGAACAGTTTTTATACCAGTTATACCAGGCATTGCAGGCATCACCCAACTGGGCCAGTACCTTATTAATTATCAATTTTGATGAGCATGGCGGAACCTTTGATCATGTTGAACCGCCAACAGGTGTATTGGCCCCATGGGCAAACGCGGCTGATGGTACAGCGCCGCCGGATGATTACGATATAGCGTTTTCCTATACGCAATTGGGCGTACGGGTTCCCCTGATCCTTGTTTCACCACTTATACAAGGGCAAACAATCATCCGTTCGAATACAAATACGCCTTTTGATCATACATCAGTGATTGCAACCATCCTGAACCAGTTTAATATTCCCAAAAATACATGGGGCCTGGGATCACGAACGGCCAATGCCCCCACTTTTGAAGATGTAATTACGCTTTCTCCTCAAAATGCCCGTATCGATGTTCAAATAGCTGAGCCCTTAAGTACCGGCAATGTGAATCCTGAAGATGCTCCACCGAGCGACCTGCAATGGATGTTGGTTCACAGGATGTTTGCCCGTATTGTGAGAAAGCATAACCTATCCCGAACCAGGTTCAACGAATTGTATAAACAACATTTTTCAGCAGAGATCAAAACTATGAAAGCTTTGAATGAAAAGGTAAGTATAGTGCTGGCGGAAATGAGCAAGTAATGAGTCGTACTATTAACTTTCTGGCGCAGAGCCCAATGGCAGAGGGGTAGCTGAGGAGAAGAAAAGGATTTTACGAGGGAAGTTATTTTTCTTTTTGAATAAATATATTTTCATTGCTGCATGTTATTAGAATGAAAATTTGAATTATAAACACTCTTTTTCAATTAATTGGATGCAATGTGGTAAATATGGTATTGCGTATATTTAAGAGTTGTACGTCACCCTAAACAACATCCTACAAACATTTAAGCAACCATGACTTTGCCGATACGACCCCACGCCATTTTTAGCACATTGCAAGGCACACAAAACCCAGACACAAAGCCAACCTTGCAAAGAGCTAAAAATGCCAACGCACGGCCCACCCACCCCGGCTGACGAATATCTATCAACAGTAGCAATGCACTTCAGTAACATATCATTACTGGACACCAAAGCCCACCCACCACCCAACAAGCCGAATTCATCCATAACCAACTCATTTAAATTATCTTAGCGTTTACATAATATAAAAGAACCTTAATTAATGACACAAAAGCAATTAGAAGATTATCTCTGGGGAGCAGCCAACATTTTACGTGGAATGATTGATGCGGCTGACTTTAAACAATATATATTTCCGTTATTGTTTTTTAAACGTGTCAGTGATTTATGGGACGAAGAATATCAATCAGCACTGGAAGAAAGCGGCAATGATTTAAGCTATGCAGAATTTGCCGAGAACCATCGCTTTCAAATCCCTAAAAACTGCCATTGGGAAGATGTAAGAAAGAAAACGGTTGATGTTGGTGCATTTTTACAAAAGGCATTAAATGGTATTGAGAAAGCCAACTTTGAAATGCTGCATGATGTATTTGGTGATGCCCAATGGACTAACAAACGCAGAATGAGTGATGAAAAAATGCTTGACCTGATTGAGCATTTTAGTAAAATGAAACTCACTATTGCCGAAGTGCCGCATGACATTATGGGTGATGGCTACGAATACCTGATTAAAAAATTTGCAGACGACAGCGGACATACCGCAGCCGAGTTTTATACAAATAGAACTCTTGTAAAACTAATGACACTTATCACAGACCCAAAGCCAGGTGAAAGTGTTTACGACCCTACCTGCGGTAGTGGTGGAATTTTATTGAATAGCGTTTTATATCTGAAAGAACAAAAAAAGGAATACAGAACACTGAAACTATACGGGCAGGAACTCAACCTCATTACGTCCGCAATTGCCCGTATGAATATGTTCATGCACAACATCGATGAATTTTTGGTTGTGCAAGGTGATACTTTAGACAGCCCACAGATATTGGAGAATGACGAACTGAAAAAGTTTGATGTGATTATGGCAAATCCGCCATACAGCATAAAGAGATGGAGCCAAGCTAAATGGATGAATGACCCCTATGGTAGAAACATTTGGGGAACACCGCCACAAGGTTGTGCCGACTATGCTTTTCAGCAGCACATCATGAAAAGCCTGAACCCCGAAACAGGCCGTTGCGTTGTGCTTTGGCCTCATGGCGTTCTTTATAGAGATGCAGAATTAGAAATGCGTAAAAGGATGATAGAATTAGATTTAGTAGATGCAGTTATAGGGCTTGGGCCAAATTTATTCTACAACTCTACCATGGAATCCTGCTTACTTATTTGCAGAATGCAAAAAGACAAGAAGCGAAAAAACAAGATTCTTTTTATTGATGCTTCCGCAGAGGTCGCCAGAGTCACAGCATATAGTTTCTTGAGCAATGAACACATAAATAAAATTTACAAAGCCTATATAGCGTTTGAAAATAAAGAAGGTTTCTCAAAAGTTGTTAGCAATGACGATGTTTTAAAAAAGCAAAATGGCAATCTGACAATTTCACGCTATGTAAAAAAGGATAGAATTAAAAAATTTGATATTGACAGCGAGTTGTCAAACTTTGAAACAAAGTCAAAAGAAATTGGAAAAAAATTAGGCGAGTACAATCAACACTTGTTTTCTGATAAAGTGCTTTTAAAATTTAGAGAAATAGTAAATAACAAAGATGATTGGAAACCTTACAAATTCAAGGAACTTGTAAATAATTTAAATAAGTCAGAGACAAAACCTCTTGAAAATGGAATTGACAAATTCGTTGGTTTAGAGCACATAAGTTCAGAAACTTTTCAAATACAAGGTTATGGGCTAATAAAGGACGGAACATCCTTCACAAAAAGATTTTTTTTGGGCAATGTCTTATTCAGCAAGAGACGCTCCTATTTAAAAAAAGTTGCTGTCGCCGATTTTGAGGGTATCTGTTCAGGTGATATTTTAGTCTTTGAAGTAAAGAAAGAAAAAGCAAAAATACTTTTAGATAGTTATTTGCCTTT
>JAFDXA010000202.1 GCA_018268185.1 Bacteroidota bacterium | reverse complement strand
AATACGTTCCTCAAAGCTGAAACGGGTGTACTTTTTATTCATTATACAAGCTAAGATTTTGTCTTAGCGTTGCGTTAGAACTTGGAACCGGCGTTAAGTCTGATGCTAACGCTTGGGCATTGTCGTTGTGAACTTATACCGACTCTAACTTAATCTATTAGCTAAAGGTGAGGAATTATTGTGAATTCACCAAGCTGGCAGGGTAAGAAGGCTGACTCAGTGTTGAAGGAATTAGTAAGCCAGTGCAATATTTGCCTGAGATACTATGATTTAGATAAGTAATAAATTTTTCGGTTATCCTCATTCAATCTTTATCATACTTATACCACTCTTTTCCATAAGTTCTTTTTAAAACTATGTTTTTTTTGATTCTATCTGCTATCTCGGTAAAGTCTGGTGAATTGCATAAGCCTAAGAATTTCCTGTCAGGGCTGTATATAGGAAATCTGGATTCCGCTCTTTGTAATGTAAACAGCATGTCAGGTACGGATTTATCAAAAGATAAAACGCATAAGTGTTTATGCCCATCTACAATGGCATTCATAGGATACCAGCCTTCATAAACACATTGCGTCAATTCAAAGTCAATCTTGATAAACTGATCTGGATTATCCAGAGAAAATATAATATCAAATTTTTTAGGTACCTGGAGGTCAGCATATGCATATAAAGTAAATACGGCTATTTCATTGGTCTGTGGTTTCCACCTGATGTACTGCTCATAAGCTATGTTTTTCTCTCTTGTTTCACATCGTTTCACAGTATCAGATTGTAATTGAACTATCGCATTGTCTGAAAAATACTCATCTGCAATTAGAAAGCGTGCACTCGGTTTACATTGTTGTTCTGATTGCATATGGTTATTAAAATTAGGATTTTACGGTTTCGCAGTTGAAAAGCTGTCTACTGATTACTATATTCCTCTGTAGCTACAGCCTGTTGAAATTGAGAAATTTACTTCAATTTACAAAAGATGCATTCAATGTACAGACCATAATCAAAACAACCTGGGGTTCGTTGATCTACTAGACCGGTTAACGGATAAGTATGAAGATTTGATGCTAAGATTATTTCTGATTGCTCACTTTGGGCTAATCAGTTGTTGCAATTCTGTTTCTTAGCCTGTTTCAGGCTATTTTTTGTACTCAGAATAAGTAATAAATTTTTCCCCATCATAAAGGTATAAACTCGTTCCCCAGGTTCCCACCCAAATATTTCCAGTTTTATCTTCCAAAATTGACCAAACTCCCGAATTAGCCTGTCCATCTTTTGTTGTAAAACATGTGAATAATTTTCCATCATAACGGCAAACGCCATCACCTCCCAACCAAATATATCCACTTTTGTCTTCTATAATTCTGGTGACCATGCCAGGTAAACCGTCTTTTTTTGTAAAACTTGTAAATGATTTTCCATCATAGCGGTAGGCTCCGCCCCAATTGCTAAACCAAATATTCCCGGCTTTGTCTTGCCATTGGGGCCATGCCCAATTATGAGATTTTGGCTTTGGCCCATTCTGAAATAATTTTTCTAGCTTGAGGTTGGTTATAGTTTTGCCATCATATCGGTAAACTCCTTCGTTAGTTCTTCCTCCAAACCAGATGTTGCCAGCATTATCTTCTAAAATTCGTTCCGCTTTATCGTTACTGCCCAAAAAGCCATTTGCAGCCTCATCAATTATAAGGGGGGTAAAAGATTCGCCGTCATACACATAAACACCGTCTATTGTTGCGAACCACAGTTTCCCTCTTTTGTCTTGCATGATATCATAAACAATTTGCGTTTTATAAAACTCTTTTTTATTCGATGGCAGTTTTTTGGGTAAGGGGATCTGGATTTTAGAAAATGTTTTACCATCGTAAAGACAAACTCCAACTTCAGTGCCTATCCAAACTTTACCATTTTTATCTTCCAGCATGTCGTTGATTGAATTACTGGGTAGTCCATCAGCGACTAAAAATTGGCGAAATGACTTTCCATCATATTTGTAAAGGCCATTTTCTGTGGTTCCGAACCAAAGATTTCCATATTTGTCTTGCATGCCGCATCGTACATGGCCATACCTGGGGTCTCCTATAGTTTTTATAAGTTTAGGATGTTCCGTTTCTTTTGGCAAATCTTTTTTAACGGGTCCGTTACAAGCAGTGTTAAAAAATAGTATTGTAAGAAAAGTAAAAATGTGCCTATGCGATGATATTTTTTTCATTATTTGAATTACCTTTGAGTTTTTAGTATCTGTTTTTTTGCATTGCAATGACCGATTGGATACCCACATTGCTGTCAGTTATGTATTTGAGACTTCGCCTGCCGGCTGCTGTTGCTGATTAAAGAAGCGAGTTCTTTTCGCATCGCAAAAGCCAGCCGGTAAATCGTTGATCTGTTAAGCGTTTACTGAACAGTATTATTAGTACTATCAGAACAATGACATCTGCCGAATTTCGACAAAGAAGTTCTTGTCCATGGTCTATTACCCTTTATCAAGCTGAGTTATTGTCAGCCTGGCGATTACTTTTAGACATATTATTGAAAATTCGCCTGGAAAAATGTCGGGTAGTCCAATGCTGGAAAATATACTGACTTAGACATAATTCCATCTTAGAAAGATCAGCATAAGAAGTTGTTTGCAACTTCTTACATTTTAGCAGGTACAAATTCCAACAAAACTTGGCTTAGCAACCGCCTTTCCGTGGGCTACTTATATAAATTATTTTACTATTCCGCTCCACATAGTCGCCCCGAACTATTGGATATGCATACTTGGGTGCGTACGATACAAAATGACTTCGTATAATTATTTTGTCGTTGATTTTAAGGCTATGCAATTGCTCAAGTTGCGACTCTTCCGGCTCAAAGTTTACAATATAATCGACACCATTAATCCTGGCCATAACTCCGAAACCTAATCTTGAGTTTGGCGGAAGAGAAAGAGAGGTTACAACAGCCTCCATATTTGAAAATACATTTACGTGATTACTTATTTTAGCAGCACCGTCAAGCACTTTTTTGCCTTCAGGAGAGGATTCCCATTTTTTGAAATTTATACCAGCAGGGGATGCCTCCCATTTTATCAATTCTGCCTTCATTTCAGCAGAAGAGAGTGGTTTTTCAGGCATTTTTTTATTAGTTTCATTTTTGAATTCGCGATTAGCAAATACCAGCCCGCTTACCGAAACCAGCAGTAAGATCACCGTATAAATAACTTTTTTCATATTTTGTAGTTTTAATTAACATAGACATATCTCTGATAGATTAGATGTCTTCAAGACATTTCTTTTGTTTTTCTTTTCTTTAAAGAGCATAACAAAAGTACTTTGAAAGTGCCCGGACGGAGTAATATAGATTGTAAATTAAAGTGTAAATTTTGTAAATAATATCTTGACATTATGCCCGTTAGGAGTTTTTTGCCAATCAAACGAAGGAATCTGCTTGGCTTAGTACTGATCAGCATTATCACAATAAGCTGCGTAGCTTTCAGCATGACCGGTAATGATGAGTTTGACTTTGCCAGAAGGGAAATTTTGCTTCGTCGAATAGGACATGAAATACTTCTTCAGTCAGGCGATAGTGTATCACGGGTACTTCCGGTAAAAAAGGTTTCTAGGAATGAATACCTGATCAGTTTTGAGAACGAGTTTACTTTTCAACCCGAATCTCTGGTAAATACTACCCAGCGTTTGCTGTCCCGGGATCCACTTGCAAACGGTTACGTTGTTAATGTTTTGAATTGTACCAATGCCAGTGTAGTCTATGGATATGCTATATCAAAGGAGAAGAAAGATGATATTGTAGCCTGTATAGGAAGAAGGCAACCCATAGCGTGTTACAAGATCAATATTAAATTCAAATCAGCTGGTATAACTACAATGAAGAATGAGTATTTGATAGGTGCAATTTTATTTTTAATATTTGTTGGATTTCTTTTTTTGAGATTGGTGAAACCTCGGAAAGCCTCACCGCTGATTGAGCAACCTGGTATGCTTACTTTGGGTGCAATTTCATTCGATCCGGAGGCCCGTAAGCTAATGATAAATGGGAATAGCATAGATCTGACGAGGACTGAAACCCGTGTACTGCGAATTTTTGCGTTGTCACCCAACGAGGTTATTGAGCGAAGCCGGCTGCAAAAAGAAATATGGGAAGATGAGGGTGTTATAGTCGGCCGCAGCCTGGATGTGTTCATATCAAAACTTAGAAAAAAGCTCGAGTCGGACCCAAATGTCAAAATCATTGTTATACGCAGCAAGGGGTATAAGCTGGAAGTCAGCGCTTAAGAAAATATTTCCACCTCGAATTGAACTATTTAGAATTCAATTTGAAATTTGTAAAACTTTAAAGTGAGTTATTAAAGTGGACCTATTATAGGAATTTGAGTTTATTGGCATAGGGCATTTAATTTCCGAACAGTTTCTTCGTAAGATTTCACAGAAAGTTTACTGAAGATTGGTAGCGAGATGATGGTGAAATTATTTCCTTTTGCCGGCTTGCCGCTATGCAGTTGTTGCAAGCCATTTGGCCTGTAAAATAGAAGTAAGGTTATTGTGATTCTTGGTATTCCTGGCACGTTAAAAAACTT
>JAFDXA010000201.1 GCA_018268185.1 Bacteroidota bacterium | reverse complement strand
TTTTAAATGTTGCTCAGAATCAGGATGTTTAATCCAAAACTCTTTTAGTGTCTTCCTTGCTATAACTCTCAAACTAATTTGTTTTTACAAATGTAAAAAAAAGTTCCCGAAACGGGAATTATTTTTTTACTAGAATTTTTAAAGGAGCATGGCACACAACGTTCGAGCATTGACGCAAGCTGGGAATAGTTGCGCTGTCAGCCCGGTTGCGAATGCCCATTAAAGATGAGGAATTTTAACTAAACCGCAAAGCCAGCCGGCAGCGCTGGGAGCGTAGCCAAAACTGCCGGCGGATTTTTTTTCTGTCAAGCCGATTTACTGAAGATTGGTAAAGATTTGTTGTTGATTTCACTTCCGTCCGCCCAGTTTGCGTTCAATGCTGTTGTTGGCCGCAGCCTATATACTTAATCTAATACCACTTTTCATACTTGATTGATGTGTCAATGCTATGTCCTTGTTTAGATTTATTACAACTTTCGCAAAGTAGTTGGATATTAGTTATATCATTCATGCCACCTTTAGAGAGAGGAACTATATGGTCAAAATTTTCTATTGAACCAATACTTAATATACCACTTAAATCCTTTTTACAGCTTACGCACATTCCTCTGTCACGGAAAAGTACTGCTCTTTGAACCCATGTTGGAATGGAAACTCTTTTGAGGACTCCATCTTTTTGAAAATACATATAATCCTCCGGTTCTAAAGAATCAATAGATATATCTTCAATTTGATGAGCTGCCATTTGATTGAAATTTTGTAGTACTTGTCGGTTTAAAAATAAAATAAAAAAAATTTCTTCTGACATTCGCTCAAGTAAATCTTCATACGGCCCCGCATATTTCAATTCATTCAAATATTCAAATATTTCATCATCATTTAAATCTTCCCGGGTTTTATCATGTTGGGAAATCCAGTCATCAAATTTTTCGTAAGTAAAGCCAAAATGGTCTAACGCAATTTCAATCCATAACTTCCTTTTTCGAGATCTAAATAATTCTATTTCCTCATCAGTAATATCTTCATAAGTAATAGAATCAATTACGTGATATATAAAATCATGGAATCTTGATTGCTTTGGAAATGGTTCGAGGAATCTTTTATAATTTTCGTCACCAAAGAACTCGTTCAACGATCTTAAGTATGAAAAAGGTTCATGAAGAAGATTATTAATAATGTTTGCGAAATAGTAAGTTTCAAAGTATGTTAATTCAAAAAAGCTTGGTTTCATTTTCTTTTATGTTGATCAAGCACTGAGGGTTGATTTGGTTGCGGCCAACGTCGGCAGCTTTGCGAAGTTGGGATATTTTATAACTGTCCGCCTGGTTGCCGATGACAATAAAGATGAGGATTTTTACTTAAACTACAAAGAAGCCAGCGGCACTAAGCGGCGTAGCCAGAACTCCGCTGGCGAGTAAATTAACTGTCCAGCCAATTAGCTGAAGTTGAGTTGCGCCTAACAGCCGAGAATTATTCCGTCAAGCCCCAATTTTGCAAAACTGCTTGTTAGCTGTGCCGCATAGTTGAGGTTTAGCCAAACAAAGAGCTACGAAATTGAAAAGAGGTTTAAAAAAGTTGGGAGCCATCCTGAATAATGTTTGATAGAAATTTGCCGAAACTGATCTTAGAGACAAAAGCAACAGGTCAGAAGCAATTGCGCACAACTAAAGTGAAGAGTTTCAAAAGCGGCGACAGCTAACGCCGGGCATTTGCGCAATTCGGATATTTGTTGCTGAGTCTGCCAGGCGTTGTTGCTTATTAAAGAAACGAAAATTTTACGACATCGTAAAGCCCAAATTGGAAACCGGCCGCGCTATAATAACTAAAGATTGGTAGCGATATGTAGCTGAAATTCCTTCCGTCCGCCCGAATTGCGCAAATGCCTTTGTTAACCGCGAACGGCAAGTTTAGAAGTGCTGAAAAGTAAGGCTTAAACTGTTCAAATCTAGCTTCAGTGGAGATTTCCTATTGAGTTAAAAGGTTGAAGAGAGAAGAATTCACTCATCAAAATGGCTGGATAGGTTAAAATATTTAGCTGCCAACCGTTGAGGAGCAAAAAGAACAAAATGCTTAGACTAATTGAGCCTCGGTTTGAGTTGAAAATATGTTTGGGAAAAGGCGGGAGCGGTTGTTTAAGTCAAAGAACTTTTTGGCAAGCAACACTGATTAAGCCACGGTACGGTTTATAGGGAATTTAAAAATGTAGCGAGCCGATGTTTCCTATTAGGGTTAAGGCACTCCGCTCCGGCGGAACGAGCCCAAGCTTCAGTAAAATTGTGGTAGTAAAAGGCAAAGAGAAGCCACTGCAGAAATTGCTAAGAATGATTGCGGCTAAAAGCGGGTTTGAGCAGAAGAAAATTGAGAAAGCTAGAATGAGTTTTAATCAGGAATGCCAGAAGAACTTTTCAACTGACTGAAAATTACCATTTAGTTGTCAACACAGTTTGCGGTTAACGGCGGCAGCTTTGCGAAGTTGCGGAATTTATAGCTTGTCCGCCTAGTTGCCGCTGCCAATAAAGATGAGAATTTTTACTTGAACTACAAAGAAGCCAGCGGCACTAAGCGGCGTAGCCAGAACTCCGCTGGCGGGTAAATTAACGGTCAAGCCTGTTAACTGAAGATTGGTAGCGATATGTTGCTGAGATTTTTTCCGTCCAGCCGCAATTTTGCAAAACTGCATGTTATGTGATGGGCCAACAAAAGTTAAGTTTTAAGTAAAGACAATAGTTAAATGATGATTAACTATTTAGGGAGTTTATTATAATTTCTGATTGAAAAGAGGCAACGATGCAAAAGAAATTATTAGAGAGTAACGAAGCTTAAAAAAGGCCTTTCACATAACGTACGTGCATTGACGCAAGCTGGGAATAGTTGCGCTGTCCGCCCGGTTGCAAATGCTTATTAAAGATGAGAAATTTTGACTAAACCACAAAGCGAGCCGGCAGCACTGGGAGCGTAGCCAAAACTGCCGGCGGCTTGTTGATCTGTCAAGCCGATTTACTGAAGATTGGTAGTGAATTGTAGCTGAGATTACTTCCGTCCGCCCAGTTTGCGTTCAATGCTGTTGTTGCCTGCAGCCTTTCGCCTACTTGTTCTTCCAGTTTTCAATTACTCTAAAGTCAGCTGACTGATTTATTACTTTCCCTTGTTGGTCAATTTGATAAATTGATTTCTCTTGTCTTCCAATACTATCAATGTCTCCATCTTGTCTGATAACAAACCTGCTACTTATAATATTATTTTCAATTTGTGATTTGTCAACTGTAATGATGCTGTCTTTGATAGTAAATTTTCCACGGTAAATTTCTGCACCCAAACCCCAACTTGTTAATTTGTAAGTTCCGTCTTTTCGGAAATCAATTGAAATTCCGTTAAAGTCGGAAATTTTCGTCACACAGTAAATAAGCGATGGAGCTTTGTCATTATACTTGATATTATTAAAAATGAAAAGATACCCTGTAAAAATTATGATGCTAATAAAAGTTGCCAAAAAGGATAGCCATTTTTTTGTCTCTTTGAATTCTTTATTATCAAAAAATAGGACTATTAAAATAGTAACAAGCCAAATAATACCGTAGAATATATTTCCAAGTGAAGCAAATAAATCTTCGTGGTTTGCTGTAGAAATTAGTCTATATGAAATAAAAATTCCTACAATGTAGCTAAGTAATATTCTAAAGTTTCGTTTCAAAATATGAGGCAAATTAAGGTTGCAGGCAACGTTCGAGCATTGACGCAAGCTGGGAATAGTTGCGCTGTCCGCCCGATTGCAAATGCTCATTAAAGATGAGAAATTTTGACTAAACCGCAAAGCCAGCCGGCAGCA
>JAFDXA010000200.1 GCA_018268185.1 Bacteroidota bacterium | reverse complement strand
TTGCTCTTAACCGTTTTGCCGCATGCTGCTGATATAATACAGTATTAATAAAAATCTCCGGCAACGTTGGTTGGAGGAATAAATGAAGCGCTGGTTTGGTCTGCCACCGCTGTACCGCCTATATTAGAGGCTGCAGTATTCACGAACCATTGATAGGTTAAGCCGGTTCCGGTTGCCACAACCGAAATGGCAGAGGCTGTAGTGCCCACGCATAAATATTGCGGAGTGGTGGTTGTTTGCTGTGTGATCACTGGCGGGGCGCCGATATTTATCACGGGGGATGTGAAAACAGCATTTCCCGGTCCGCAGCTTCCTGTGTTATTACCAAAATAACAATCGGAGGCTTTAATAACATCAAAACTCAGTTGATTTGTGGTTCCGCCAGCAAATGGACTGGTATATCCTGTTCCATTGATAAAGTCAGAGGCAGTAATGGTGAAACTATAAGTGGCTGTGCCTCCTGGCGCCAGGTTTCCGGCATCAACAACAGCATAATAATCATTCCAGCTGCTGCCATTGGTGTTCCATTTTAATCCGATATTAACATCAGGAGCGGCGTCGGTCCAGGTAGCCTGGCCGGCATTTTTTACCGTTACCGTTACCGTTCTTGTTTCTGCTGCACACCAATTCGTGGATCCGAAATTCATTGAAAGGAACTGGGCCTGGTAAACAGGTATCCAGCTGATCACTATTTTTCCATCAGCGCCACTGCCCCCTAAAGCTGATCCTGCACCAGTAACCAGGGCGCCACCGCCACCACCGCCAACAGCACTGGCTGCACTGCCGTTGCCTTGAGTAGAAGGCTGTCCATTACCACCATTGCCACCCTGGCTTGGGGCAATGGCTCCGGGGAAGCCCGATGCGTTGTTACCATGTTGCGATATGCCCGCAGATGATCCTCCGCCTCCTCCATATTGGGTAACGGCATAGCTGCCATTTGCGCCATTCCCTCCACTGAATACAATGTCACCTATGCAGTTGGTAGACTGGCCACCAATGGCACCGTTTAAATCATTGTCTGTTACACTATTACCGCCTTTTGCTAAAATAATATTGGAATTATCAAACCATGAATCTCCGCCTGGCAAAGAGCTATTACTTCCTTGCCCAACATGAACACTATAGCTATTGCCCGGTATTACAGCAATGGTTTTTAATGAATAAGCGCCGCCACCGCCGCCGCCCCCTGCTCCCGGGTTGGTTAGTGAACCGCCCCGGCCGCCCGCTCCCCAGGCCTCAACAGAAAGAAAATTAACTCCAGCCGGCACAGTGAATGAACTTGAAGACGTAAAAGTTTGACTTACTTGAGAATAGGAGTTGTTATATAAAAATAAGCTTGATATAAAAACAAGGACTGTAACAAGACTTTTAAAAGTTTGCCAACAGCGTTTGTGTTTCAGGTAAACTGATCTTTCGTTGTGTTGCTTTGGGTGTAGAATTATGTCCATTCTTCTTTTCTTGAATAAAACTGTTTAACCCGGGAGAAATGCTCTGCCGGCGGTTTTTTGAATACTTAGAAAATGGTTCGTTCAAGAGAGATGTGGATTACCAGAGGTAGTTAGTACTTAAACAGGTAAATTCAATTGATGGTAATTCAGAGAGATATAGGTTAGCGGTAGATGTGTACTGCAAAGATAGAAACCGGATGCCCAAAATCCAAATCATCGGAGCTGTAATTTTCCCACAGGCTACAATTTATTTTGTCGCAAAATACCCTTTCGGCCTGTTATTCTCAGGAAATGAGTTTGCAGTAACCATGACTGATTAATAACAGCTTTGGTTGCAAAAGGTTTTATGAGAAACAGACTTTATCCTGCAGTGCATATCCTGTTCCTTAGATCGTATTTCTGAGCCAGTTCTTTCATTTTGTTTCCGAAAGCTTGCCAATAATAGTTGGGGAGACCGGTATTATCTGAAAATAGGCGTTGGTATTTATCAAGCAGGTGAGGGTAGTGCTTTTCAACAGCCCTGAATATCAGGGTACGGCTATCTGACTGACCGGTTCCGAACAAGGTTATGGTTGATGGCAGTGCATAATGAGCTTCAGCTTCCTTGAAGCTGGAAAACATAGCTTCGAGGTGCGTACCTGTATCACTGATGTATGGCAAAAGCGGCATCATGCTAACGCCGGTAAGAAAGCCATTTTTACTGACAAGCTTCATGGTTTCCAGCCTGGCAGACGGAGCCGGGGCGCCCGGTTCAAATATTTTGCCGATAGCATCATCTACAGTAGAAAATGAAAAGCTGATGATGGTACCCCTGCCGGGTGATTGCTGAAGGTCCGGCGGTAGTATTGCAGATTTGTCGATTGCAGCGAGCAAATCGAGATCTCTCGTTACCAATTCAGATTTGGTGATTATGTGTACCGGGAACCTGAATTGTAAAATGAGTTCGAGAATACGCCTGGTCAGCTGCAGATCCTTTTCAAATTGCAGGTATGGATCTGTTGCTGATGAAAGTACAATAAAGCCATATTGGCTTTTCCTTGCCCTTAGTGCCAGTTGTTTTTCAAGAAGTTCCAGGGCATTTGATTTTACCGAGAGTTTCTGTTCCATATTGGTGCCGTATTTACTGCCTCTGATGTAGCAGTACAGGCAATTAAAAGAACAGCCGCTGTAAGGATTTATGGTATAGCTATCGAGAAACCAGCTATCGCGGTGTTTGGCTTTATTGAGAATTGATTTTACAGTTATTTCCTGCAGCATCGCAGTAAAGTTTCGGTCTTGAATAACTACAAGGTACTGCATTCAGGGTGCTGGCAAAAAAAACAAATTCCCTCCGAGGAATCGGAGGGAATTCTCTTTAACCCTTAAAACAACCAACATGAAAATCAGTTGAAATAATACCTTTATATACGTGGAAGAGCGGTAAAAGGTTCGGGTATTGAAAATTTTTTTTATGCAATGGCGAGGTCAAGAACCTGGGTCATTGTTTTTACATAATGGAATTTAATGCCCCTGATAAAATCTGGATTAATCTCATCCACATCTTTCTGGTTCTGCCAGCACATAATGATCTCTTTGATGCCGGAACGTTTGGCGGCCAGTACTTTTTCCTTAATGCCGCCAACCGGTAAAACCTGCCCCCGTAAAGTGATCTCCCCCGTCATGGCCAGGAATGGTTTGATCTTCTTTCCGGTAAATGAGCTGGCCAGGGCGGTCATCATAGTAATGCCGGCGCTGGGGCCATCCTTGGGAACAGCTCCTTCAGGTATGTGTATGTGAGCATTTTTCTTATTGAAATCAGCCGGGTTAATGCCGGCTTTCCTTGCATTGGCCTGCAGCCACGTGAATGCGGTACTGGCACTCTCTTTCATTACATTGCCGAGATTCCCGGTTAATTTCAGTTCTCCTTTTCCTTCGCTGAGCTGGGCTTCAATAAATAAAATATCTCCGCCAACGTAGGTCCAGGCAAGTCCAACCGCCACTCCCGGCATATTGGCCATCTTGTACAACTCATTACTGTATTTGGGTTTACCGAGTATCTTTTCAATATCAGCAGCCGTAAGGTTGGTTTTCAGTTTACCCTTTAATATCAGTTCTTTGGCCTGGTAACGCATTACACTGGCCAGTTGCCTGTCGAGTTCCCTTACACCGCTTTCACGGGTGTAATCAGTGATGATCTTTTCCAGAACAGTATCTGATACCTTGAAAGGCGGAACGGTGGTTCCGTTCGATTTCTGGGTAAGTCCATGCATTTCTTTTTGCTTGGGAAGCAGGTGTTTTTTTGCGATCTCTATCTTCTCTTCAATGGCATAACCGCTGAGGTCAATGATCTCAAGCCTGTCACGCAAGGCCGGCTGTATACTGGCCAGGCTGTTGGCTGTTGCTATGAACAGCACTTTGCTGAGATCGTACTCCAGTTCAAGATAATTGTCGTAAAAACTGTTGTTCTGTTCGGGGTCAAGCACTTCCAGCAGGGCAGACGACGGATCTCCCCGATGATCACTTCCCACTTTATCAATCTCATCTAGTATCATTACCGGGTTACTTGATTTTACCTTGCGGATGGATTGAATAATCCTGCCGGGCATGGCGCCGATATAGGTTTTGCGGTGCCCACGTATCTCGCTCTCGTCATGCAAACCACCCAGGCTCACACGTACATATTTGCGGTTGATGGCAGATGCAATGCTTTTTCCCAGGCTTGTTTTACCGATACCAGGAGGGCCGATAAAACAAAGAATTGGGCTTTTCATATCACCTTTCAGTTTTAATACGGCGATGTATTCCAGTATCCTTTCCTTGATCTTGTCCATGCCATAGTGATCATGGTCAAGCACTTTTTTTGCTTTTTTGAGATCGTAAGCATCTTCTGTGTATTGTTCCCAGGGAAGGTCTAAAAGCAGGTCGAGGTGATTGTATACAACAGAATAATCCGGTGTAGAAGGGTGCATGCGTTCCAGTTTCTCAATTCCCTTCTTGAACATATCTTTTGCGGCGGCCGGCCATTTTTTGGTTTCGGCTTTTTTCTGCATTTCCTTTACTTCGGCAACATTATCGCCTCCCAGTTCGTCTTTGATCGCCTTCATCTGCTGCTGCAGGAAATACTCACGCTGCTGCTTGTCAAGCTCGGCCCTGGTTTTATTGGTAACCTTATTCTTCAGTTCGGCATACTGCAGTTCTGTATGCATGAGGTTCATCAATACTTCAGCCCTTGCCTTCAGGTTGTCTATTTCCAGCAGTTGTTGTTTCTGCTTCAGATCGCTGTTCAGGTTGCTGCTTACAAAATGTATCAGGAATGAAGGGTTCTCGATATTCTTGAGAATGATGGCGGCTTCGCTGGGAAGATTGGGAGAAAGCCCAACGATCTGGCCTGCGAGGTCCTTGATACTGCCTACCATCGCTTTAAAATCAGGATCATCAGTAACGCCCTGGTCATCCAGCAGTTTTATCCTGGCTTTGAAATAAGGATCTTCAGAAACAACTTCAACGGTTCTGAAGCGTTTGCGTCCCTGGATGATGATCGTAGTGCCTCCGTCTGGCATTTTTATCAGTTTTACGATCTTGGCAACAGTGCCAATTTCTTCCAGGTCGGCAACAGCAGGTTCTTCTATATTACTGTCTTTTTGCGCTACAACTCCCACCAATTTGTCAGACTTATAAGAGTCTGTTACGGCTTTGATGCTCTTGTCACGACCCACAGTGATTGGGATCACAACTCCGGGAAATAACACGGTATTCCGGAGCGGCAGTAAGGGCAATATCTCCGGGATGCTCTGCCCATCAATGTTTTCATCATCTTCTTCATTCAACGGGATGATTGGCATGAATTCCATTTCACCTTCCGTTGCATTCATATAAAGGTCTCTGTTCATAGTTTTTGCTTCGTCGTCAATTTGACAAATTTAGGTTAGTTACCGGGTAATTTTTTGTGGAAGTTATAATTGGCAATATTGGTGCCAGAGGAATGGGAAATGGTAAATAAGAAATGGGAAGTAGAGAATGGTTGTTTGGGAGTTAAGGATAAATACCATTAAACTGTCCAAATTTTCAAATTGCCCCATTGAACCCGAATTGTATTTTTGCCCAATGGATATAAACTGTTCAGCAGAAGAATTGATGATCATGGAGAAGATTGCCAAAGTGGCCCGTGAACTGCAGGCTGATTGCTATGTGATCGGGGGCTT
>JAFDXA010000001.1 GCA_018268185.1 Bacteroidota bacterium | reverse complement strand
CGCCGCGGAGATAATACTGGCTGTATGCTGAGGAAGCCAGCATCAGAAGAAGGATATGTAAAAAAAGTCTTTTCAAAAATAACCGAGGGTTAGTGACCGTTATTTTCTATCGCAGACAGTTATTCCTCGCCTACCAGTTGGTATATTTCTTTCAGGTTTCTGCCGAGGCCGTCGAAATCAAGTCCATAACCAAGCAGAAATTTATTGGGAACACTAAATCCGAGATAGTCGATCGTTAATGGGTAAGCCAGCGCATCAGGCTTGTGCAGGAGTGCTGCAATTTTGAGAGATGCCGGGTGATTGTCTACGAGCTGTGGCAGAAACTCACTCAGTGTTTTCCCTGTATCTACAATGTCTTCAATCACCACTACATGTTTGTCTTTCAACGAAACATCCAGCCCTATGGATGTAACCACATGCCCTGTGCTGCGGGTGCCTTTGTAAGAAGCCAGTTTTATAAAACAGATCTCAGCATCTATTTCCAGTTCTTTAAAAAGATCAGACGCAAACATGAAAGAGCCATTCAGGATTGCAATGAACAAAGGGCGTTTTCCCTGGTAATCTTTGTTGATCTCAGCTCCAAGTCTTTTGATCTGCTTATCTATATCAGCAACAGTTAAATAAGGTTGAAATTTTTTTCCATTAACCTGGATAACCGACATGTTCGTTTATTTTGAAATGATCAATTGTTGTCCTACCTGTAATTCGTCACCGGAAAGTCCATTGAGTTCCCTCAATTCGTTTACCGGCACGTTGTATTTTTTCGAGATCGAATATAATCCTTCTTTTGGTTGAACTTCATGAAACCGGGTTACAGTTTTCTGTTTGGTATCGGATTGTTTTCCGGCAACGGGCCTTAACCATACCTTGGTTCCCTTCCTGCATACAGATCCTTCTTTAAGATGTTCGTTATACTGAAGCAGGTAACCTAACTGGATAGCGTTAACCTGGGCTATGCTGTAAAGACTTTCTCCGGGGCCGGTAATATAAAAATCACGGTTGCCCTCTTTTAATTTTCTTTCGAGGAATATCCATTGCTCTTCTTTGAGCAAGCCATCCTGTGTAAGATCATTGTATTCGAGCAGCTTTGCCAGCGGCACGTCAAACTGTGTTGCCACTGCCAGCAAAGAAGTGCCTTTGGGAACATATACAGCTTTCAGGCCGTTAAACAGTGTTCTTCCTGCTTTGATCGATTCCTTGTTCTGCTCTACATTCATCTCGCTGAAAACAACGGGTTTGATGATGGGCTCTGCCGGCGTTACCACAGTGTCTTTTTTAATTGCCGGGATTGTAGCTACCTCTTTATTCACGGGCACGTCATCAACCTGCTGTCCTTCCGCTTCAAGATCGTACTGGTGGAGGTTATTTTCTTCGATGTGTTTGATCAGTATCTGCGGATAACGGGGATTGGTTGCATAACCTGCTTTTTTCAGTCCATACGCCCAGCCTTTATAATCCATGGGGTCGAGTTGGAACAGGAATGCATACCGGCTGCTGCCCCGCAGAAAATTGCTGTGATCATAATAACTGTCGGTTGCATTGTTGTACTTCCGGAAACATTCACCGGGAGCGTCATCGTCGTGTGATACACTTTCGCCCGACCAGTTGCTTTTACATTTGATGCCGAAATGATTGTTTGATCTTTTCACCAGTTCACTGTTCCCACTTTCAGTTTCCAGGAGTCCCTGTGCCAGTGTAATGGAGGCGGGGATGCCTGTTCGCTTCATTTCACTGATGGCGATACTCTTGTACGTGTTGATATATTCCTGTGCAGAAATTGTTTGTGCAGAACCATGCAGGGCTGCCAGCATCGCAGCGAATAAAAAAATATGTTTGCTTTTCTTCATAATTTCCTGATCAGCGTTAAACCATCCCTGATGGTGAGCATTACCTGCTCTACCCGGGTATCTCCGGCAATATGCCGGTTGAAGGCATCAATGGCCCTGGCGTTCTTTCCTTTCAACTCATCTTCCAATACTTCGCCATGAAACAGTACATTGTCTGCCAGTATCCATCCACCGCTTCGTAAGCCCGGCAAAGTTAACTCGTAATAATCAATATAACTCACCTTGTCGGCATCTATAAAAACAAGGTCCCAGGTTTCCTGCAGTTGGGGGATTATCTCCCGGGCATTGCCAACATGCAGTTTTATCTTTTCATCTATACCGGCCTGCCTGAACCAGCCTGCTGCCACTTCTGCATCCTCTTTCCTCAATTCTATGGTATGCAGTTCCCCGCCTGCTGAGAGGCCCTTGCTTAAACATAACGCACTGAACCCTGTAAAAGTGCCTATTTCAAGGATTTTAACGGGTTTTATCATCCTGCTTACCATTTCAAGAAACTTCCCCTGCACGTGCCCGCTATGCATGTGTGCGTGGGGATGTGTTGCCATGGTATGCGCTTCATTACCGGCGGATACTTCATCCAGCAAACTTGTAAACATCCGGGAATATGCTTCAGCTTTTTGATTGATGATATCCATGATGGCTTATACAGGAACTTCTTTTTTTGAAATAATTAACAGCCCCAGGAAAGTGATCGCCCCGTTTATGATAAGCAGTTCAGACCCTATCTGGAAACCACCGAAGATATCCTGTTGAAATTTATCCAGGAAAAAACAGATCAGCGGCGACGCTATACATACCGCGGGAGCGAGTTTATCATGCACCTGCCTTCGGGTTAATATGCCGAATGTAAACAGCCCCAGCAACGGGCCATAGGTATAAGCAGCAACTTTCAGTATCACGCCGATCATGCTGGGATCATTCACTTTGTAAAATATCATTACAAAAACAAGGAACACGAATGCAATGGTAAGGTGTACCCGCTGACGTGTTTTCTTTTTCTTTGCTTCCGACCAATCGGTTCTGCGTTGCATGCCGAGAATGTCAATACAGAAAGAAGAGGTGAGCGCCGTGATAGCACCGTCTGCACTCGGAAACAATGCCGAGATCAGCGCAATGATGAAAATAACGGATACGATGGAAGGCATGTGCTGGAGTGCGATGGCCGGGAAGAGTTTATCACCCGATGCCGTTACAGAAAGTTGTGCCCCGTAGAGGTGAAGCAATCCTCCCAGGAAAAGGAATAAAAGTATCACCAGTACCATGATCAATGAAAGCGTGATGATATTCTTCTGCGAATCTTTCAATGTTTTTACCGAGATGGTCTTCTGCATCATTTCCTGGTCCATGCCCGTCATGGTGATGGTGATAAAAGCGCCGGCAAGGATCTGCTTTACAAAAAACAATTTACTGCCGGGATCGGTGAAAAATATTTTTGAGTAGCCCTTTTCCTGCATGGTTGAAACCGCTGTACCAAAATCCATATTCATGGCATGAAGTATATAGATCACACAAACTACAAGGCCCGAAAGCATGAAGGTTGTTTGAAGTGTATCTGTGAACACGATCGTTTTAACACCTCCTTCATAAGTGTAAACCAAAATCATGATCAGTATGATGAGAGTGGTAACCCAGAACGGTACACCGAAATCAGAAAGAATGGAATCCTGCAATATCTTAACAACAAGGTATAACCTGGCGGTGGCGCCGAGCACCCTTGACAGTATGAAAAAAGACGCCCCTGTTTTGTATGACCGCATTCCCAAACGGCTGCTCAGGTAATTGTAGATAGAAGTGAGATTAAGCCTGTAATAGAGGGGAAGCAGCACATAGGCAATGATGATATAGCCGATGAGATAACCCAGTGTTATCTGGAAATAAGCAAACGAATCCTTGCCCACTGCGCCCGGCACGCTCACGAAGGTTACACCGGAGAGCGAAGTGCCGATCATACCAAAGGCCACCAACAACCAATTGGAGTTCCTGTTACCGATAAAAAAAGAATCATTGTTGGAATTACGGCTGGTATACCAGGCTACGGCGAGCAGTAAAATAAAATATCCCAGTACAAAACCAAGCAGGGTGAATGGTGACATAGAAATGGTTTATATGCTATTCCAAAAACAGTTGCAGCCTGTTAATGAAATCCGCATCACGTAAAATTAAAATTGAAAATAAAAAAAAACTTTGTGTCTTTGCGATAAATAATCATAAATCATGGAGATACGTTCCATCGCAGTTTTCTGCGGAAGCAATACCGGCAACAATCCTTTGTTCACTTCGCATACAAAAGAGCTGGGGCATTTACTTGCTGAAAACAACATCACACTCATTTACGGCGGTGGTAATAAAGGGCTGATGTCTGTTGTTGCTGATGCTGTTCTGGAGAAACAAGGTAAGGTGATCGGTATCATTCCGAAGCTGCTCACGGAATGGGAACGCCAGCACGATGGCCTTACAGAATTGCTTGTTGTTGAAACCATGCATGTAAGAAAGCAGCTCTTATATGAAAAATGTGATGCAGCCATCATCCTGCCGGGAGGTTATGGCACGCTGGATGAAGTTTTTGAAATGCTTACCTGGAACCAGTTAAGCATTCATGATAAAAGGATATTCTTTCTCAACTCAGGCAATTTTTATGATCACCTGGTGGCACATATCAGGCTGATGCATGCCGAAGGATTCCTGTACGATCATCCTGAAACAAAAATGACGGTGCTTCAGCAACCGTCAGACCTTTTGAAATATCTTTGAACAACGATCAATGATAATATTTGCCTCCCTGGAAAAGCGGTATCTGGATACCAGCCCTCAGGATCGGAAGAATATTTACACTGCCATTGGTAACCTGCTGAACATACGGAGAATACCTGTTCTTCAACACATCAATAGAAAGAGAGATGTGGTAGAACATGTCGCCCACTCCTTCCCGGCCTCCTGCATAACCAATGCCCAGCAATAAACTTGTTGCATCAAAACGTGCCTTCTCGGAAGGAATGCCATTTCCATAAATGTATTTCTGGGTAATAAAATTCTGTTCAGCCTGCGCCTGTACATAAAGGAATCTTAATGGATAAAATCTTGCAAATGCGATAGGGCCGATCGTTGTCTGATGCACTTTATTACCGGTGGCCACTTCATTTCCGAAATTATCGAGGTACACTTCTTTTTCTGAGATGTAATTGAAATTTACCCCGATGCCTGCGTCAAGCCATTTGTTGATACTATATCCAATCACAGGACTGGCGCCGATACCGAAATTGTAACTGGATAAGGACAGTTGTATTCCACCGCCAGTAAATAAATTGTCGAGGCGGAACTTTCCGTCTCTGTCGCCGGATCTTGATTTACTATTGTCTTTCGTGTTTTCCATTTCTGTATCCTGTGCCATTACAGCAAAAACAAAAAATGAGCACAGGATCGTAGTGATGATCTTTTTCATAACATAGGTTTATTAAATGTTCAGAGGTCGAATATTTTTCCGCTGTTCAAAATATTATTCGGATCAAATGCTTTTTTTATGGCCCGCATGATCTCGATGTCGCCGGGTTTGAAAACTACGTCCATGTATTCTTTCTGAATCAACCCGATCCCGTGTTCGCCGCTGATCGTGCCGCCCAATGATTTTACGAGTGCAAACAGCGCTTTGAGTGCAGGAATTACTTCAGGGTTATTCAGGCTGTAAATGCTTCCTTCTTTCCTGATCCTGATGTGCAGGTTCCCGTCACCGGCATGGCCATAACACACAGCTTTGAAATCATATTGTTTACCAAGTTCCTTAACGCCTTTGATGAGTGCCGGCAATTCTGCCCTTGGCACAACCGTGTCTTCTTCGATGGTATAGCCCGCAAGCTTTACCGCTTCTGCCGTGCGACGACGCAGTTTCCACAACTCTGCTTTTTGCTGAGCATCATCTGCAAAGAACACTTCGCCGCAATCGTATTGGGTAAGCAGTTCAGCAATGGCTTCTATTTCATTCATAAGTGCATCCGGGTGATTGCCATCAACCTCAATGATGAGGTGAGCTGCAGTTTCATCTGTTACGGGCACCACGGAACTGTCAACAAAACTGCTCACAATTTTCAGTGCATCGATCTCAACCAGTTCGAGAGCACTGGGTGTAAAGCCGGCTCTGAAGATGGCGCTAACAGCTTCCCCTGCTTTTTCAAGATCTTTGAAGGGAACAAGCATCAGCAGGTCGTGTTTCGGATGCGGCAATAATTTCAACACGATCTTTGTAACCAATCCCAGGATGCCTTCACTGCCAACCATTAATTGGGTGAGGTTGTAGCCGGTTGAATTCTTCAATACGTTGGCGCCGGTCCACATAATTTCTCCGTTGGCAAGCACCACTTCCAGGTTCAGTACATAATCTTTAACCACACCATACTTAACGGCCTTTGGCCCGCCGCTGTTCTCTGCAATATTGCCACCGATAAAACAACTGCCACGACTGCTGGGGTCGGGCGGGTAAAAAAGTCCTTTTTCTTTTACTGCATTCTGAAGCACTTCGGTAATAACACCCGGCTCTACGGTTACCTGCAGGTTGCGTTCATCTATTTCCAGGATGCTGTTCATCCTTTCAAAAGAGATAAGCACTCCGCCCAGTTGCGGTAAAGCTCCTCCACTCAGGCCTGTTCCGGCTCCACGAGGAGTTACAGGTATCCTGTTTGCATTACAGATCTTCATGATTGAACTGATCTCTGCAGCCGTTCTCGGTTTGATAACGATATCGGGCAGGAAGTGCAGGTTTTCTGTTTCATCATGTGCATAATGATCAAGGCTCTCCTCATCGGTAAACACATACGCATCACCAACTATCTTTTTAAACTCAGCGAGATGTACAAGGAATTTTGATTTTTCTGCTTCAGCTACAGCCATGTATGATTGTTGTTTGTGCAAAAATCGGGAAAAGATGAGAGTTTACATCTTTTATCATGCGTTCTAAAATTTCGGGCACAGTGATTGCCTGTCTACATTTTCAGGATAAAATCCATTCTTGATCAGGTTGAATTCACTTGCCCCACGGTAACTGTTATAATTTTTGAGGGAAGACGTAGTAACATCATAGCTGAATGTAAACCTGATGTTTTTATATTCCAGCCCCAGTACCGGTATCACAGCATCATTGTAACGGTAATACAAGCCGGCTATCAATTGCATTTCACCGAACTCCGACAGGTTGTAGTTGGCGTTGAGCCCTCCCATCAGTTCCATGGCCTTTGCCTGTGTTGTGAAATAAATATTCGGGTTGATGATCACTTTCGGATTCACTTTCAATAGAGCATTTACAAAACCGATATGCCGCATCGGTATAACAGCATCAACGGAATTGTCTCCAAAGAAACTTTCTTTGGGCCTGTTCACATGGTGTATGGAGTAGCCGGCATTGATGTAAATATCTTCTGTAGGAAAATAAGCATAATTAAGCCCGGCCTGCATATCAAAATAGTTGATGTTGTTGTTCACAATGGTTACGGCAGTTGGAAGTGTATTGTCGAAAAACTTACCATCAAACTGGTCGGGAAATTTAAGTGCCGATTGATCTATGCGCTTATTCGCCCATCCTACATTGAAACCGGCGCTCAGCAAACTGCTGTTGCCAAGCATCTGGTGGTATGCAATGGAACCGTAAATTTTAGTGGAACGAAGGCTTCCGCTGCCGGCCTGGTCGCCCAGCAGCACAGCGCCAAGGCCAAGCCATCCATTTTCAATTTTATTGCGGAATACCTGTGCATCACCAAATACACTGATCGTTTGATAAGGCACCGACATGATCGCACTCCATTGGTTGCGGTAATGGGCACCAAGCCTGTAATCAGCATCGGGAATAAAACCGGTATTGGCCGGGTTGGTAGTAAGGGGTGAATTGAAGAACTGTGAAAAATGAAGGTCCTGCCCTTTACTGCCAACGCTGAAAAAGGTTATTATTAAAAAACTCAGTATCGTTTTTTTCACTGTCATCTATCTCAATAAAGTTATGTCTCCTGTTTTCCTGATCTTTTTACCATCGGTAAACTCAACATCCAGTGTATAAGCATATACATCCTGTGGCTGCAGTTTGCCTTTATAGGTTCCATCCCATCCCTGCTTGCGGCTTGTTGAACGGAACACAAGCTGGCCCCACCTGTTATAGATTTTCCAGTCCATTTTGCCGATACCAAATCCTTTTACGAAGATGAAAGCATTTTCGCCGAAACGGCCGGGCGTAAATGCATTGGGTACATCAAGCAAAGGAAGAATGATCACATCTACGAGGCGACGGGCTGTATCGGTACAGTTGTCGGCATTATAGGCGATCAGTTCTGCACTGTACTGACCTGTTTCATTATACAGGTATCTCGGGTTGGTTTCCGTTGAACTTTCTCCATCACCGAAATTCCAAAGGAAATGCGTGGCATCCGGCGATGATAGGTTTGTAAATGTTACAGGCGTATTGGCTGTAGGTGGATTGGGCGCCCAATTGAAAGCCGCAGAAGGTTTTTTAACCACGGTAATGGTAAAATAGGCTGATGTATCGATCTTGTTACAGGTACCTGTGTCCTTGGCTATCAATCGCACGAGGTAGGTACCGGGATTGGCATATAAATGTGTTGGCTCTATATCGGTAGACGTTGTATTGTCGCCGAACTGCCAGATAAAATCAGTGCCTGCCAGGGAAGTATTCTTGAATATAGCCGTGTAAGGCGCACATCCCCTTGCCGGTGTGGTAAAGCTTGCTTTTACCAATGGATTTATCCGGATAAGCTTGCTGAGTGAATCCGGCGAGTTGCAGAAAGTTGTATCCTGGATGAATAATGTTACTGTGTAATTTCCCGGGGCAGCATAGGTATGAACACGGGGCGGTGTTAACCCGGCAGTATCCCTGGGTGATCCATCGCCATAATCCCAATAAAAACTCTTTGGCCCGAAATTACCCCGTGTTGGTGTTGATGTATTGGTGTACTCCATGGTTAGGCTCTGGCAGGGAGGTAGCTTCCTCGAAATAAAATCGAGGTTGGCACGGTTATCACCTACCCTTACATGCCTGTACACGGTGTCCCTGATATTACAGGTGCTGCTGTCTTCGGCAATAAGCATCACCAGGAAATTACCGGTTGTTAAATAAGTATGTGAGATGTCTGTGGTAGTGGTTACCTGTATCGGTGAGTTGTCGCCGAAATTCCAGTAATATTTTTTTCCTTTCTGAAGTGTATCCTTGAAGTTCACGGTAAGCGGCACACAGCCTGAAGTATCATTTACCACCCCGTTGATCGATATCTGCATACCTGCAGCTACACCGGAAAAATTCATTTCTATTTTGATAGCAGCCTCATTGCAGCTTGTACTTCCGTTCGACGATGACCAGGCCCCCGGTGTTGTAGGGAATTGAACAGAGCCACCGCAGTTTGCACAGATGGCCTGGTAGATGACACCATTTTCATCGAACCTGCTCGTACCACCATCAGCATGATCTCCCACACCGCCGTTCTGCCCGAAATGAGAACCGAACAACTGGCTTTGTGCATTCTTTTGCAATACAAAAAAGTAAAAATCAGATCCGTCGGCAGGTGGAATATTTGCCAAAGGATTTACTTCAGGCAAACCGGCCGTATTGCCTGTTGTATAATTCTGCTGAACGTTCAGTCCGCCGCCCCAACCCGACACATATACATTTTCACAACGATCTACAAGGAATGCTACCGGCGAAATGCTTGGCACAATAGAGCTCTTTCCGAAAACAGTTGAATAAATATATCCAGACAGATCAGGTTTCAATTTACCGATGAACTGCTTGCTTCCGGGGTTGCTGAATGGTGCATTGATCACGGGCCAGTCGCCGGTTGTTGTTCCCATCACATAAGGAAATCCGAGCCTGTCGAATTTAAGTCCGTAAAGCATATCAATACCTGAAGTTCCAACATAAGTAGACCTGATTATAGATCCTCCGTTCGGTTGTAATTCAACGACAAAGCCGTCTGACAATCCTCCCTGGAATGACGGCCCCAATGTGTTGGTTCTGTTACCAGGGATATTGGAGCTGGTGGTTGGGCCACCGATGTAGAGGTTGCTGGTTACCGGGTTGATACCGGCCACAAAGCAGGCATCATCGCCTGATCCGCCATAATAAGTAGAGAATAATAAAGACGAAAGGTTGCTGTTGAATTTAAGGATGACCCCATCCTCCCTGCCACCGCCAAAACTGTTCTGGATACCGGTATTGGCAACAGGAAAATTTGATGATTGCGTGCAGGATGCCAGGATGATATTGTTGGCATCATCGAGGATCACTTCACTGCGGGCATCATCACCATAATTTCTCCTGATACCATCAGCGCCGTTTGTTGGAGCCCTGTATTTGGGCCTGATGTTAACACCATCATCAAGTGAGCCGCCAACCCTCACAGATCCCAGCAGCACATTTCCGGCGGCATTGAATTTTGTAATTACAATATCATAATTGCCACCGGGGCCAATAACGCCTGTGGTGATCGGGTAGTTGCCGGAAAAAGACCTTCCTGCCACAATAAGATTTCCCTGTTT
>JAFDXA010000019.1 GCA_018268185.1 Bacteroidota bacterium | reverse complement strand
TGGTAAGTTTTTAATAAAGCGATGAACTCATTTTTCTCTCCCTCAATATCCGCTGTTTCAAATACACTTCTTACCTGGTCTTTACCTGCATCGGGAAAACCATTGTATAATTTGCTGAATGCATTTGCATAAGCTGTTTTAAAGTCATTTGCCGGTTCAGATTGTGCGGCCAGCCGGGCCATGCTGTAAGTGCGGTAATGGAAACCGGGTATCTTGAAAAACTGCTTGTCCATTTTGGAATAAACATCCGTACTATCGAGGTATTGAGAAACAGCTATGTAATCTCCCTTGGCAAACTGGAGCCTGAACAGGCCATCAAAGAACTCATATTTCTTCGGATTGCTGTACAAGGGTATTACAGCTTCAGCCAGTTTGCTGATGGCCGTTTCATACGCAACAGGATCGGCAGCTTCTTTGGCAGGGAAGTAAATCTTTTGCCCCTGGCATACGGAAAATAAAAGCAGGAAGAGCGGGAGCAGGATCTTTTTCATGTTTTGGTATATTGATTAAGTGATGATAAAAGGGGCAATAACAGGTATAGCAAATCTAGCATCTTCTCATTAAGAATGCCGGCCTTTGTTGAAGCTTTTGAAAAAAGCCGTTACCGGAATCTAAATACGTAAAAGCCCAGTAAAACGCAAACCGGTATTTAGCCGATCCCGGCAACCGCTTAGTGAATGGTTTTTTTCATTTCCCACCTTACATTTGCAGGCAAACGCTTGTTATGATCAGGGAAAGGATACTTGTTATTGGCGCATCTGGCCAGATCGGTGTAGAACTTACACTCGCATTAAGAAAGATATACGGCAATGCCAATGTGATCGCCTCCGATCTGCGTGAAGAAAATCCTTTGCTCAAAGGAACGGGGCCTTATGTAAGCCTTGATGTGATGAATAAAGAGATGCTTCATGTGCAGGTGATACGCCAGGGTATCACACAGATATACCTGCTGGCAGCGATTCTCTCAGCAACCGGTGAAAAAAATCCCAACCTGGCCTGGAGCCTCAACATGCAGAGCCTGCTGAATGTGCTCGACATTGCCAAAGAAGAACACCTGTACAAAGTGTACTGGCCAAGCAGCATTGCTGTATTCGGGCCAACTTCTCCAAAGCAAAACTGTCCGCAGCAAACCGTTATTGAACCTGTAACGGTTTATGGCATCAGCAAGTTTGCCGGTGAGTTCTGGTGCAATTATTACAATCATCGTTATGGACTTGATATTCGCAGTATCCGTTATCCCGGACTGATCAGTTACAAAAGCGCCCCGGGTGGAGGAACTACTGATTACGCCGTGGAAATATTTCACGATGCCCTTGAAGAAAAAAAATATGAATGTTTCCTGGAAGAAGATACTTACCTCCCGATGATGTATATGCCGGATGCGATCAGGGCTACCATTGAATTAATGGAAGCGCCGGCATCGAAGATCAATATCCGCACTTCCTACAATATTTCTGGTATGAGTTTTTCGCCAAAAGAAATTGCGGCTGAGATCAGGAAGCATATTCCTGAGTTTGAAATGAATTACAAACCTGATTACCGGCAACAGATCGCCAACAGCTGGCCGCAAAGTATTGATGACAGCGTGGCACGCAACGACTGGGGCTGGAAAGAAGAGTTCGATCTTGAAAAGATGACAAAGGATATGCTGGAAAACCTGAAGCTGGAAAAGAATATGTAATGATCAGATCAGCTTATGCTCATAAGCATATTTGATGAGCCCGATGAGGCTGTTTGTTTTTGTTTTCCTGAAAATATTTTTGCGGTGGGTTTCAACCGTGCGTTCGCTGAGAAAGAGGGTGTCGGCGATCTGTTTATTGCTGAGTTCCTTTTCTATTAACCTGATGATCTCTATCTCCCTCATGGTAAGATGAGCCTGTTCTGCCTCTTTTTTCTTTTCACTTTCCTTGATCATTTCAGCGAGTACATCTTCTGAAAAGTAAATACCGCCTGCCGCGATCTTTTCCAGCGCTTTGAGCAATTCCTGCTTGCTGATGTTCTTCAGTACATAACCGGCAATATCGCTATCATTGATCATCTGGTTCACCAGGTCGCCCTGGCCACTCATGGAAAGCGCCATGATCTTTATTTCGGGGAAAGCAGCACGAACGGCTTTGGCAAGTTCAGCGCCATTCATGCCGGGCATCATAATATCTGTGAGCAATATATCAACAGGTGTTTTGCTCAATAGTGTTACTACATCGAGTGGGTTTGTTGTTTCAATGGCTATTTTAAAAGTTTCCTGCCCCTGCAGAATAGACCGGATCCCGTCAATAACGATCTGGTGGTCGTCTACTACGGCCAGGGAAATTAGGCCCTTCTTCATAACGGTAAGATAAAGGAAAATTCTATTTCAAAAAATGATTGTGGAGGTAATATTATGAAACGGGCACGTGGATGGCAACCAGGGTTCCATTGCCGGGGCTGCTGTCGAAATCAATGGTGCCTTTCAGGTAAGTGATCCTGGAAACGATGTTCTTCAGGCCAATGCCTTCAAATTTCATTTTGTCGGAACTGTTAAAGCCCTTGCCATTGTCTTCAATGGTAACGGCAATGCCATCGGTATCTTTTATGAGGGCAATATCCAGTTGACTGGCTCCTGAATGTTTGAGTACGTTGTTTACACATTCCTGTATAACCCGGTACAGAACGGTTTCCGTATTGCTGTCGATCCTTTCATTCAGTCCTTCTGTGTGCAGGGATACTTTTATCACACGGCTGTCGATCTTATCAATGAATTCTTTTACAGCGCTGGCAAGCCCGCTTTTGAGCAGTGCATTGGGCATCATCTGGTGGCTCACATTGCGTATTTCCCGGCAGCTTTCATCAACGAGGCTGATCACATTTTCAAAGGCGGTTCGTTGATTTTCATTTTCAAAGCTGAGTTCAGATTCAAATACAGAGAGGTTCATTTTGGCGGCGCTCATCATCTGTCCAACCCCATCGTGCAGATCTGCCGCAATTCGTTTGCGTTCGTTTTCTTCTGCAACAATAACGGAACGGGTAGCGAGGTCCTGTTGTTTGATAACGGCATCCTGTAGTTTTCTTTCCTGCCTGTGCTGGTTTCGTTTGTAAAAATAGAATCCGCCGATGGCCAGTAACAATAACAAGCCTGTGATGGCTATGATCAAACTGTTCTTCCTGGCAAGTTGGAGATCCTGCTGTTTCAGCAACAGTTCTTTCTTGCCGGTTTCATATTTGGTATTGAGTTCTGTGATCTGCTTGTTGCTTGTTTCGTTAAAAACAGAATCTTTATAGAGACTGTATTTCTTAAAATAATCGAATGCGAGCCGGGTATCAGTTTCTTCGTAAAAGCGGGAGAGCCCACGGTATATTTCGTAAAGATCCTTTTTGAAATTATTTTCTTCGGCAACTTTTTTTGCCTTTTCCAGGCATTCAAGTTCCAGTATTTTGTTTTTTTGAGCGTGGTAGATATTGGACATCTGGATAAGAATAGAGGATACCCCCACCAGTTCATTCATCGATTCTTTAAGTGTTAAGGTTCTTCTGAAATAACCAAGCGCATTGATGGTGTCGCCTTGTTTGGCAAGCTGACCGGCATATCCGTTGTAGGCAATACTCAACCCGTAATCATCCTTTGCTTTTGTATGGAGGGTGATGGCATTCTTATAAAAGAATTCTGCCGAGTCGTTGATGTGAAGGCAACTGTAATCATTGGCTATATTGGTTGATACAGCGCCCAGTAAATAATCATCCTGCAATTTCTCATAGATCTTTTTGGCCTTGAAATGATAGGTGAGTGATTGCCTGTAATTTTTTATATCGAAATACACCAGCCCGATATTATTCAGTGCATTTGATGCAAAGCGGTCATTGCCGATCTTTTCAAAATCTTCCAGCGCTTTAAAGAAGAAGGAGAGCGCCTTGTCAAATTCGCCAATATTCCAGTATATAAGTCCAAGGTTGTTTACAGCGCTGCCACGGCCTTTCAGGTTTTGTATCTTGTTGAATATCGGGATGGCTTTTTCATAATAGTAAATAGAACTATCGTATTTGCCACTGATATCGTACACTACACCAAGCATATTGTACGCATCTGCAAGGCCCAGTTCATAGTCAATGCTGTCGGCAGTTTTTATAGCCTGCGTTGCATAGCGTTTGCCTTCTTCAGGTTTGTCGTACATGATCTCGTTGCACAGTTTATTCAGTGCATCGATCCGTTGTTTTGTATCCCCGGTTCTGATTACCTGCTGCAGGCTGTCGATCTTCTTTGATTGAGAAAACGAAGCGCTGCCAGTGAATAAAGCAAAGTATAGTAACAACAACCTGTATAGGATCTTCATCTT
>JAFDXA010000199.1 GCA_018268185.1 Bacteroidota bacterium | reverse complement strand
TTTTGCTGGAGCTCTTTCGCTCTTTCCCGTAGTGACGGGCTCATCCTCAACGCCCTTGAGTGAACGTTTGCCTGCATTGTTGACCGCACTTATTACCCTTCGAGACGAGCGGCCGTTTCTCATAACCCAAGAGAACGAGGAATACCTAAAGCCGGCAAAGCGGCTCATAGAGAGGGGGTTTAAGGTAGTCCTGTTTGGACACACCCACTTGGCTAAAAAGGTCCCGATTAGCCAAGGGCTGTACTTGAACACTGGAACCTGGGCAGACCTGATTCGATTTCCCTACGAACAACTTTCCCAGGACCGGACCCGGGCCCTCCATTGGCTGACTGGTTTTGCTCGTGAATTGGAATCTGGACGGATCGAGCAGCACATCATAAGAATTCCAACATATGCGCACGTGGATTTGTCCGATGATGGAGTTGTCCTCACGGCAGATCTCCACGAGTTCTCAATGGAGAGGCAGCTCATATGAAGGAACAAATGAAAAAGGGAATTGGGCGTGTGACCGCTGGAGAAGGCTCAAAACGGCGGATCGGCACCGCTTTCTTGGTCGCGGAACGTTACGCCCTTACGGCATTGCATGTTGTGGCAGACCGTGCACGGATGCTCAAAGGCGAGAAGGCAGTGCTAAACCATATAAGTATCACTTTCAAAGGGGCAACGAGTCCGATCGCTGCTGATGTTGTAGACAATTGCTGGGACGGCGATGAAGATTGGGCTTTATTGAAACTGGAGAAAATGCCTGAGGGCGTGTCGCCAATCTCTTCTTTTGGAATTTTGCCAGACGGGGCCAAACCGCCATTTGAAGCGTTTGGGTACCCGATTGAGCACGGCTCGCTCATGGTGGGGGGGGAGGTCACGGATGCCCGCGCCAGTTACTATGACGCAAGTGTGCTTCAGCTTTTCACCAAAGAGGCGGCTGCTGGCAAGGGAGACCCGTTGAATGGTTTATCCGGCGCGCCATGCATTGTTGGATCATACGTAGTCGGGGTTGTCCGTGCGCATCCAGTAAAAGAGGAATTGATTGGATCTAGCACAAACTATACTGTCCGGAATGGGATTTTGTTTGCTTGCTCCATTGAGACGGTTGCATCACGATGTGTCGGGTTGATCCCGTCACCGACTCAACTCACGTTCAAAGTCCTCAATCATTCACTCGAACGAGAAGAAGAAGTACTCGCAAGTCTTCAATACTATCAAAGCGCACTACACAGTTATTCCGCCACCTTGCCATACCATCTTCCTGGTCGAGAAGATCTAGACATCGGTTCTGCCCACATTGATCTACCTGCAACAACTACGCTAGCGGGACAGAAAGATCCAATCAATGGAACTGCGATAGAACTCACAGCTCAAGGGCTCAAGACACATCGAGTCGTTATCGTAGTTGGACCTCCTGGTGCAGGGAAGACTAGCCTGTACCATTTCCTGGCACAAGTCCTTTGGGATAAGCCTGAGCGTGCTGGCTTTGATCAGCGCCGGTTGGTGATCTTATGCCGCCTGCGTGATTTGGCCCGAGTCACTGGTGGGACAGCCGGTGACAGGATACGTCGTGCAATGGCTTGTAATAAGACATCCGCGATGGGAGGATCCGGAATTTCCGAGGATTTCTTGGAGTCGTGGCCAGAGCAAACAAGATCCAAGCTACTCTTCCTGTTCGACGGATTCGATGAAGTACCTGACTCTGAACGAGAAGATCTGGCTCTCTGGCTGAAGAGCCTACTGGAAGGGTTTCCCGAGGCAGAGTGTGTAATTACTTCCAGAGATCCAGCTCTGTTTACCAACACCAGCTTCAAAGCCGATCGAGGATTGGCCGCGTATGTCCAACTCACCCCCCCAACTCGAGAACAGGCTGTCGCTGTGGCATCGTCATGGATAGCGAATGGAGCGGGCGAGTTCGTACAGCGGGTTAGGGATACAGAGCTTGAAGGCACACTATCAACGCCTTTGGGTATTGCTCTTTCTGCGTCGGTATTTTTAAAGCGCCGGATCCTTCCGGAATATCGGGCAGGTTTGTATGGGGAATATGTGAAAATAGCCCTGGAAGAGGCTATGCGCCAAGGCGTGGATACTCAGACTGATCTGAAAGTTGATGGGTTACTGTATTTGCTTCAGCGCATGGCCTATCGATCTACTGAATTTGGGCAAATATCAGAAGCAGAAGCGCTCAAGGAACTACAAGCTGTTTTGCGAGAGAAAGATCCGTCGCTGCCCTCCATCGAAGCAAAGGCGCGAAGTGAAGAGCTTTACAGAGTCTTAACAGAACGATCTGGCATTTTTGTCGGTGGTGCTGAATGGAAACACGAAACTTTTAGAGAGTTTCTGGCGGCCCAGTATTTGTTTGGAGAAAGCAAACCAGACAGTTTGCAAGTCCTAGAGCTGATGAAAAAGCACAGAGACTTTAAGTGGCAGAGTCTATTGTTGTTCCTGTTTAGTCTTTGGTCATCAGATGCTTCAAAGTCGAGTGATCGAGAGATCGAGATATACAGAGGTGTTTTTGAGGCATGCATTGGGAAATCTAAAAAAGCTCCTGGAATCATCCACAGGTGGATAATTGGAATTTCGCAGTTGTTAGGGAATGCGCCAGTAGAGCAGGAAGATGTCTCCCAACCATCCCTTTCTTCCCGCAGTGAGGTATTCGCAGTACAGGCACTCATAGAGATTGGAGCAGCTCCACAAGATATAGAAGAGAACATTCTCAGATCGCTGCTTGCCAATCAGAGCTCAATCGAGCTAGCAATGAGCGACCCGTGTGCAGCTGTGTTCAGTACGGATTTTTTTGCTAATAAGAAACTCCGCCTGCTGGAGTGCTGGGCCAAAATCCCTCGGCTCAACAGACGACTCGATCCATGGGTAAAAACATGGTTCGAAGATCTCTGTTCACGAACTGGGAATGGCCTAAAAGAGTTTGGACTGCTCTGGCTTTGTCGGCGTGAAAAAGAGATCGAGACTCTCCTTCAGCAACAGCCTCTTGGACCTGCTTGGTGCCACGCTCTCTTGCACACCCTGCATTCGCATCATCGCTGGGAACGGGAGGAAGCGGCAATTCACCTTCAACGAATTGCTATCAGTAAATTACGCGAACAAAACTGCGATGATTTGACGTCTCTTGGGGAGCTAGGTTCGATATCAGAATGCATCAAAGATCCGTCCCGTTTTCTCTCAGGCCATACTGTCACAGAGACGATCAACCCCTTCTCCGATCACGTTTGGCTATCAACATTTATGAAAACCCTCGAAGCAGTGAATGTTGCAAATAAATTTATTAAAGACCAACGTCATGATCCTCAACAATGGCAAGATATTTTTGAGTCTCGAGTAGGTCGAATGTGGACGGAACGGGTGCTTGCCGTGTGGAAAACATCTCGTCACCAAATTTATCCCCTCTTGGTCACGATTGAAAGCTTTGAGCCTCATATTCTTAAATTGATCAGTATCAACAAGGAGACCCCCGCGCCATTGCGGCGCTTTATTGAATGGTACGTGTTACTTCCACAGAAGGATAAAGCTGACAATGTGCCTCAATTATGGGGACAATATTCCCTCTCGATGGCGGCGGACTTACTCAACCTAGTAGGGGTCTCTGGTCACGCACTATCGAGTGTTCCAACACCAGTCCTTTTGGAGGAATTAGCACATCCGGATACACATCAAAAACTTGCCGCGGCTATTGTCACAGCCCTCATGGAGCAGCGGGCCTTTTCAGGATTATTGCAGGTTGGCCTTCGAGAGCAAGCGTCAAGAGGGATAAGAATACTTGCGTTGAAATCGCTTGAGCGCGAGGCAGGTGATGAGGAGGAATGCAGGACTGTATTAGTGTCCCTTTGCAGCGAACATTTGTCGGAGCAGCCCAATGACATTTCCATGCTCAAGACAAGGGCAGAGATGCTGCTTAAACTAGAGCGCTATGAGGAGGCTGAGCATGACTGGACTGCTATTATTTCTAGCTCACCGCATGATGGAGATGCTCTTGAGTGGAGGGCTAACGTCCGATACCTCCGTGGAGATACGGATGCCGCTCTCGATGACATTGATCAATCATTGGAGTGTGAGGGGGATCATCGGTATGGTTTCTATCTCAAGGGCGTCATCTTTCTTGAGAAAAATAATTATCGAGTTGCAATTCAAAGTTTTGACGCGGCGGAGAAAAGTGGCAATTCTGAATTGCGACTTTACCAGAGGCGGGCCTGCTCGTATTTTGGGTTAGGATTGTTAGAAGAAGCAATAAAGGATCTAGAAACCGTCCTTGCCCGCGATCAGAGCCATGCCCAAGCTCATCTGCTCAAAGCTCTTTGCCTTTCATCTCTCGGAAGGTGGGCAGACAGCGAAACACTGATCGAAGGAATGGAAGACATTCTCTCAAGAGAAAATGGTTGGGTCACGCTACGTTTGCAGAATGAACTAGGCCTTCATGGAACGGAGAAAGCACTAACTTTTCTGTTGTCCCTCGATGCCGCGTACAAGTTAACCGCGCGGGAGGAAACTATTGGCTTATTTCTCCAACACTCTTCCCAACAGGAACCTGCCGAAGCGCGAGCGGGCAAGATTCAAGCCTTACTCGAGCCCGGAACAGATGTCCCTTATATGCAGATTCGGTTCTGGCTATTTATGTTGAACAACGAAGTCAATGCATGCAAAGCACATTTGGATTATCTTGTAGAAGGAAAATGTGAGGCAGATCTCGGATGGATTGTGTTGGATGCGACAGCAACACTTAATCCTTTTCTGCCGGTATGGGTGATGCCGCTTATTGGACAAGCTTCATATGTACTGAAAACACTGACTCCGGTTGAAACAACATCTAGTGTTCAGTCCGACACGACTAAACAGGATGCAGCTGAGCAAAAACACGAAGCCGTTGCGGT
>JAFDXA010000198.1 GCA_018268185.1 Bacteroidota bacterium | reverse complement strand
TTTCCTTTCTCAGTTCATAAAGATCCACATTCAAGGACTTCAGAATTTTTACGGCTGTATTTTCTCCGTCGCGTATCAATCCTAAAACCAAATGCTCCGTTCCGATAAAATCATTTCCAAGCCGCAGCGCTTCTTCCCTGCTGTAAGAGATGATCTCTTTTACCTGTGTGGAGAAATTATTGTCCATTCTCGTAGTTTTAAATAGTTGTTACAATAATAACGATTATTTCCCTGTATTAGTTTAGCCCGTAATGTAAATGTTGATATGTTGAAAAGTTAAAGTGCCTGCTCAAATTTAAAAATAAAAAGCCGGTAATCATTATGAATGGTTCGTTAAAGAAGGCATTGCCGGGAAATGCATCCCAAAACTTTTTTCAAAAATCTTTAATCCTTCAAAAAATAATTTATTTTACAGCGATACTAATAGCCGGATACCAGATGAATGTCAAAATAGATACCAAAGAAAAATTCACCGTTATTACGGTTGATGAAGCTGAAATCTCTGCTAATATGACAGAAGAACTTCAAAAAATGATGCTTTCTTACCTGTCAGCCGACATTCCGCACCTCATTTTAAATATGAACCAGGTTGCTTCTATTGATGAAACAACCGCCGGGATGCTTGCCGCTGTTCACCAGGAGTTTTACGCAAACAACGCATCTTTTATTGTGTGTGAACTGCAAAAAAAGGTAGCCGGTCAGTTGGAACAATTTGAAGTGCTGGATACCCTGAACATCACGCCTACTGAAAGTGAAGGTTGGGACATTGTTCAGATGGAAGAAATAGAAAGAGAATTTTTAAAAGATTTTGATGAGCCTGCGGGCGGGTAAGCAGCTATTTATCAACCCATAAAGTCTTTCTGATTCATTATATATTAAAACTCACCCTTGTTCGCTATCACCATTTTAGGAAACAATTCTGCCATACCAGCTTTTGGCAGGAACCCCACAGCACAGGTACTGCAGACCCAGGATGATTTTTTCCTGATCGATTGTGGGGAAGGCACCCAATTGCAGATGTCGAAATACAAGATCAGGAGGAGCAAGATCAATCATATTTTCATTTCCCACATGCATGGCGATCATTATTTCGGGTTGATCGGATTGCTCACCAGCATGAGCCTGCTCAGCAGAACGCAGGACCTGCATCTTTATGGTCCATCAGTACTTGCCGACATACTGGAACTTCAATTGAAGGCAGCCAAAACAACATTGTCGTATCGCGTGCATTTTCACAAGCTCGATAAGGAAGGCGTGATCGCAGAAACCAGCAAGATCAGGGTTGAAAGTTTCAGGGTTAAGCACCGGATCGATTGCTTCGGATTTTTGTTCCGGGAGATCAGGAACCCGAGGAGCATCAATGTGGAAAGGGCCAAAGCCTATGAAATACCTTCGGCCTATTATGAACAGCTTCAGCAGGGGAAAGATTATGTAACCAAAAAAGGAACCATCATTCCCAATGAAGAAGTAACGAGTCCTGCTCAAAAAGCCAGGAGTTATGCTTACTGTGCTGATACGATTTACGATGAGTCATTGGCGGAAAAGGTAAAGGGTGTTGATCTTATTTACCACGAAGCCACTTACCTGAAAGAGCATCATAAAAGAGCAGCAGAACGCTTTCACAGTACAACCATACAGGCTGCAGCCATTGCCAGGCTAGCAGACGTTAATAAATTACTGATCGGTCATTTCTCTTCCAAATACGAAGTACTTGATGAATTTTTAAAAGAAGCACAGGAGGTTTTTGAGAATACAGAACTTGCGCTGGAGGGAGCTTGTTTCAGGATCGGGTGAGAGATGCTGGTGATTGATACTTGATACTGGATGCTGGATACTGGATGCTTGTCAGAAGACAACGGGAATCCAGGAATGGATATAATTGAGGCACCGGAAGGAACAGAACTTCAGTCCATATATGCTTGAACGGAACCTACTCACTTTCCCATATCAACCTGGTAACTCAGTCCGTTCCCCATGATCCAAAGATAAAATTCAGGGAACCATTTACGCCAGTATGCTTCGGTATGTTTGCCTTCCGGATCTATAACGAGATAGATGAGTGATGTTGATTTTTCCCCGAGATCATCCGCAACTTTAATCGTGCCCGGAATCATTTCCTGGCTCTCTGCTGCCCCGCAATAGATGAAGAACTGTCCACCTGTTTTTGCTGCAACAGAATCCGTGAGCGTGTTTATCTCAGGTGCGATCCAGAAAGCAGGTGAAAATATTCCGGCCTTGCCAAACACATCCGGATAACGAAGCATGGCATAATAGGAAATCAGTCCACCCAGAGAACTGCCGGCAATAAAACAGTTTTCTTTCCCCGGTAATACCCGGTAATGTTTGTCGATATATGGTTTTAATGTTTCTGTTATGAAAGTGATGTACTGTTCTCCTTCTCCATTACCGAACCTGTCGTTATCATAAGGATTGTATTCGTGCACTCTTTTGGCACCATTCTCAATACCTACTACGATGCAACCGGGTTTACCGGCCATCACGAGCGAGTCGATGGTTTCATCAACACCCCATTCGCCATAACCGGAAACATAATTATCAAAGAGGTTCTGTCCATCATGCATGTACAAAACAGGATAGTGCTTTTTTGATTTGCCATAATCGGGCGGCAGGTATATCCAGATGCGGCGGTAGCGGTTCAACTGGGGCATGTAAAAAGCGGTATCCATAACAGACACACCCGAAGAAGCTGTATGAGCAACCTGTTGTACAAAATCATCCTTCCATCCGGCAATGCTGCAATCAATACTTGTATCTGAATGTAAACTGATGATACGATTAGAAACATCACCGCCGTTTTCTGTTGATTCTACTTTACTCCAATCGCCTCTTGTAAATTTAAACTGATACGCTCCTGCAGCCAGTCCATAGAATGTTAAGGAACATACATCCTTTTTACAATTGAGATAATACTTATCGTGATGCGGATTCCAGCCGTTAAAATTACCGGCTATGAAAATGCTGTCTTCATCATGCCCGGAAGGAAGACTTAGAATATTCAACTGAAGCGTGAATTGCGCTGATACTGAGGGAGCGAAGGAAAGAAAAAGTATAATTAAAAAAAGCAACAGGCGACATCTGTGCAACAGCAGCCTTATGGTTCCTGCATCATTCATCGGTTGCGGAGGTATGTTTTTATTTCCTCCTGTAATGCATCACTAACGGGCACCAATGGAAGGCGCATTTCATTTTCTATCATCCCCATTTCATACAAGAATGCTTTTATACCTGCCGGGTTGTTTTCTGAGAACATCAGGTCGTATGAGGGCATCAGCCTGTCGTTGATCTTCTTAGCTTCGGTAAAATCCTGTTGCAGGCATAGCCGCACCATATTCGAGAAATCTCCCGGGAAAGCATTGGCAACAACACTGATCACGCCGCTCATACCGCAGGCTATCTGTGGAAGCGCCAGGGCATCATCGCCACTAACTACAAGAAAATCTTCCGGCTTATCCCGCAGCAATTCCATGCACAACTGCATATCGCCACTCGCCTCTTTGATGCCGGCTATATTTTTAACTTCACGGGCAATGCGTAAGGTTGTTGCGGCTGTAAGGCCTCTTCCGGTTCTTCCCGGAACATTGTATAATAATATGGGTTTGGAAGAAGATTCTGCCAACACACGATAATGCTGGAACAATCCCTCCTGCGAAGGTTTATTATAGTAAGGGCTTGCACTTAAGACAGCTGTTGCTTTTTCGAGCGGCAATGATTGCAGTTCTTTTACCACGGCATTTGTATCATTGCCTCCAACACCAACCACTACCGGCACCCTGAAAGCAACCCGGTCGTAGGTAAAACGGATGATATCAACTTTCTCTTCTTTTGAAACAACCGGAGATTCACCCGTTGTTCCCAATGTAACGATGTACTCTGCTTTCTCTGCAATGATAAAATCGATCATCCTGCCCAAAGCCGTAAAATCAACCTGCTTATCGCTTCTGAAAGGTGTAATAATGGCAACTCCTGTTCCCCTGAGCGTTTGTGAGAGATCCATGCAAAAATTTTCAGTGAAGGTAATAAAACAGATGAAGAAATTTTAAGGAAGCATGTATATAAAAAATCCCCGGTCTTTCGAACGGGGATCATACATTGGGGGTAACATTTTAACTATTCAGAATTTTTGAACGCGACAGGTATTTCCTGTTGTTCCCGTAAATAAAAACGCAGGAACCGTTCTTGATCTTTTCAATGATCGGCTTATTCAGTTTTTCAGGAACTGCCGGGCAGCCCCAGCTTCTTCCGATATAACCATGATCTCTTATATAAGTTTCACTTACGTACGGAGCTCCATGAATTACGATGGCTCTTTCTTCAGCATTATCATTAATGCCTTTTTCCTGACCATCAAGGTGAAGCGAATAACCGTTCTTGCCAGAGTAGGTTCCTTCTGTTATGTAAAATCCGAGGCTGCTCTGGTAGCTTTCCGGTATGTTGGAAAATTTAGTAGCATATTCTTCGCCTGAACCTTGTCCGTGAGATACATAAGTACAGAAAAGTGTTTTGCAGTTTTTAAGATCAATCACAAAAAGGCGTTTTTTGGCTGATGACCTTGTAAAATCTATAATTGAAATGATGTCTTGTTTTTGCAGTTTTCCTTTTTCCCTGAGGTATTCATATCCTTTCATCGCAGCATTGAAAGCTTCTTCAGATAATCCTGCAGATCCCAGTTCCAGCATTTCAAAAACAGAAGCAGTTTTGTTTGATATAGCTGCTACAGTTCCACTCAATGATACAAATCGCGGAGATGAAACGGCTATTACCTCTGCCTGTTTTGTATTGGCAAATACAAACGGAAGGTGTATAGAAACAATGAATAAGGATGTAAAGAAAAAATGCGCTCTTTTGAGAAACGTGTTTTTCATAGTAACTTTTTTAAAGCGGGTGCAGGTTGGCTTGCACAGGTATTGGTTTAACAGGCAGCGAAAGTAAGGCCGGTGCGTTTACGATCATGTAGTATGATCTTTACAACCGGGCATTTTCGCTCTTTTTAACAAAGCCTTAAGTAATAACGAAGCAGCGTCTGAAATATTTTGTGGATAAGCGCAGGAATTTGTTAATAAATAGAGGCCTGTGGCCTGCAGGAAGATATGAAGTGGAAATTAAAATAGCTGAAGTATACCAGTTAGCTTCTTTAAGGGTGAGGGAAAAAGAACAGGATAAATGACCTTTTAAAAAAGATCACTACTACCTTATCAGCACCACATTACCTTTCCTGGTGATCACACGACCGTCGTAGGCAACGCCTTCTGCCATCCAGATGAATCCTCCGGCGTTTTGTGACTGACCTTTATATTGTCCATCCCATCCTTCCTTCGGATTGGATGTTTTGAATACCAGTTCTCCATAACGATTGTAGATAGCAAAGTACCTGAATTCTTTTATACCTATCGGTATGGCATGAAGTACATTGTTGATACCAGCTGGCATGAAAGCAGTGGGCACATATATTTCAGCTACCTTACTGATCTTGATTGTAACCTGGTCTGTTGCCGTACAACCTTCAGCTGTGGTTGCCAGAACCGTATAGGTTATATCATGATCAATGTGCACAACAGGATCTGAGACTGATGAATTACTCAGGCCATTTGGTGGCGACCAGGTATAATGGGTAAAGCCTGTACCATTAACATCCTGAGCCTGCAGTTGCAAAGGCTGATTGCTGGTAATAATGGCGTCATTCCCTGCAAACACCTGTGCCCTGGGCAGAATCGTTACTACAACTGTATCGGCACCCGGGAACTGGCATATATTGGGATTGGCAATATTCAGGATATAACTGAAGCTGCCGGAAACAGGTATACTTGCAACAGGGTTGGCTATGTTAGGATTTGAAAGGTAGGTTGACGGGCTCCAGGTGAAACTGCCACTACCCGTTCCCTGTAGTTGTGCAGGCTCCCCAAAACAAACAGTGATATCATCGCCTGCGTCGGCCTGCAGTTTTGGCTGAACATATACCAGTCCTGACCGCATATCTCCATCGCAACCATCCGGCGAATGTTCCACAACAGTAACAAGATAAACACCTGCTGTATTCCAGGTAGTTCCCATCTGGTTGGTTGAAGAAGCCTGGGCCGTACCATCGATCTTCCAGGTATAAGTTGACAGCGATGAAGATCCTTCAACCCTGTATATTCTCGACATACCAATACAAACCGTATCCGGCATAGCAACCTGTGCGTGCGAAACCATGCCTGTTAACAACAGGATTGCCGGAAGAATGATATGTTTTACTATGTACCTGAACATGGAGTCTTGATAATCGAATCAAATTTTATTAACAGGATGCCGGACTCACCTACATATATGCCGGCATCCTGTTGTATTATTATTTATTTGTTTTGGTTCATATTAGTTATGCGTTATCGGTGATGTTACCGGTTTAGGATTCACTGTTATATTGTTGGAAGCGTTTGCAGAACATCCTGTTGCCGTAATGGTTTCTGTTACACTCACAACTCCGGCACCGGCTGTTGTCCACGACACACTGATCTGGTTCGTATTCTGCCCGGTCGTTATTGTTCCGCCGTTTACGGTCCATACATAAGTATGACCTGCTACTGACGCCGTTGTGTACTGTGATGTGGCACCATTAGCGCTTACGCACACTGGCGTTGGACCAGATATCGCAGGCGTTGGTAATGGATTTGCCGTTACCACTACCGGCTTAATGTTAGCGCATCCGCCAGCCAATGTACCTTGTATATAATAAGTACCTGCAGGCGCTACTGTTGGTGTTGCATACGGAATGGTTGCTGCTGCATCCTGCCAGTAAGTGAATGTAAGGCCTCCGGTTGATCCTGCTGTTACAGCTGCTGCAGTAAGATCCGCTGTTCCGCTTCCGCACACAGCCGGTGGATTGGTAATCACCAATGTTGGAGCAGCTGCTACGTTTACTGTAACAGGCTTGATATCGAAGCATCCTCCCGGCAATGTCCCCTTGATATAATAAGTACCTGCTGGTGCTGCCGTTGGCGTTGCATAAGGGATGGTTGCAGCAGCATCCTGCCAGTAAGTAAATGTGAGGCCACCGGTTGACCCTGCCGTTACAGATGCTGCAGTAAGATCCGCTGTTCCGCTTCCGCATACAGACGGGTTGGTTATTACCAATGTAGGCGCTGCTGTTGATGTTACCGTAACAGGTTTTATGTCGGAGCACCCTCCCGCCGAAGTGGCTTTAATATAATAAGTACCTGCAGGCGCTGCTGTTGGCGTTGCATATGGAATGGTTGCCGCCGCATCCTGCCAATAGGTAAATGTTAAACCTGCAGATGACCCAGCCGTAACAGATGCTGCCGTGAGATCAGCTGTACCTGAACCGCACACAGATGGATTGGTAATGATTAATGTTGGAAGCGGGTTAATGGTAACAATGATAGTAACCGGATCACCGGGGCATCCCTGTGCATTGGTTTCAATCACCTGCAAGGTTGCCGTTCCCACACTTGTCCAGTGAACCGTAATGAGATTGGGAGTTGCACCCACCGTAATCGTTCCATTACCAGTTGTGATCGGCGTGATGGTCCATGAATATGTTGATCCCGGAGTAAGTATCACACCATAAGGTTCTACTGCATTCAGGCAAACCGTATGATCACCGGTATTGGGATAAGGTTGCGCCATTGCGAATTTACTGCCGATGAACAGCAGCAGCAGCAGGCAACATCTCTTTATCTGATTCAATAGTTTCATTGTTTTTGTTTTAATTATATAAGGTTAATTGTGGTATATGATGATAGGTACAGGTTTTGGATTTACCGTTATTGTTAATGTTGTTGTAGTTGCACATTGACCGGCTGTAGGCGTAAATGTATAAGTTGTAGTTGCAGAATTATTCAACGCTGGCGACCAAGCCCCTGTAATGCCATTCAGCGACGTTGTCGGCAATGGACTCAATGCTGATCCAGAACAGATCGCAGCAACAGCGTTAAACGTTGGTGTAATGTTTGGATTTACTGTTATCGTCAATGTGACTGTATTAGCACATTGTCCTGCATCAGGCGTAAATGTATAAGTTGTCGTCGCAGTATTATTCAATGCCGGCGACCAGCTTCCGGTAATACCATTCAACGATGTTGTTGGCAAAGGACTCAAGGCTGCTCCAGAGCAGATCGCTGCAACGGGATTAAATGTGGGTGTAACCGTTCCTGAATTAACCGTAATAGTTAGTGTTGCTGTTGTAGCACACTGACCTGCCGTTGGCGTAAACGTATAAGTTGTGGTTGCTGTGTTATTCAACGCTGGTGACCAGCTTCCGGTGATACCATTCAGCGATGTTGTTGGCAAAGAACTCAAGGCTGCGCCTGAACAGATCGCAGCAACAGGATTGAATGTCGGCGTTACGTTTGGATTTACTGTTATCGTCTGTGTTGCCGTTGTTGCACACTGACCTACTGTTGGCGTGAACGTATAAGTTGTAGTGGTTGTATTGTTCAATACTGGCGACCAGCTTCCGGTAATACCATTCAACGATGTTGTTGGCAAAGGACTTAAGGCTGCTCCAGAACAGATCGCCGCAACAGGATTAAATGTTGGTGTTACGTTTGGATTAACCGTAATAGTTAAAGTTGCTGTTGTTGCACACTGACCAGCCGTTGGCGTGAATGTATAAGTTGTAGTAGTTGTATTATTCAACGCCGGCGACCAGCTTCCGGTAATACCATTCAGCGATGTTGTTGGCAAAGGACTCAATGCTGCTCCAGAACAGATCGCAGCAACAGGATTGAATGTCGGCGTTACGTTTGGATTTACTGTTATTGTCAGTGTTGCTGTTGTAGCGCACTGACCTGCCGTTGGCGTGAACGTATAAGTTGTAGTGGTTGTATTATTCAACGCTGGCGACCAGCTTCCGGTAATACCATTCAGCGATGTTGTTGGCAAAGGACTCAATGCTGCTCCAGAACAGATCGCAGCAACAGGATTGAATGTCGGCGTTACG
>JAFDXA010000197.1 GCA_018268185.1 Bacteroidota bacterium | reverse complement strand
CACTTTATCGATATCGATTTCAGGGAAGATGATCTGTTCAGTAACACCGAGTGTGTAGTTACCACGGCCATCGAACGATTTGTCGTTGATACCCTTGAAATCACGCACACGTGGTAAAGAAACCGATACCAGCCTGTCGAGGAATTCGTACATCTTAACTCCACGCAAAGTAACCCTTGCACCGATCGGCATGTTTTTACGGAGTTTGAAGTTTGAAATATCTTTTTTCGACATAGTAGGCACAGCTTTCTGACCAGTAATGTTTGTCAGTTCATCTACTGCCACATCGATCAGTTTTTTATCTGTAACAGCACCGTTCACTCCGCGGTTCAGGCAGATCTTGGTGAGCCTTGGAGTCTGCATTACAGTTTTGTAACTGAATTTCTTCATTAAAGCAGGTACAACTTCCTGTTTGTACTTATCTGCTAATCTTGGGTTGTTAGTTGTTGTGCTCATTATTTGATTACCTCCCCTGATTTTTTAGCTGTTCTTACTAATTTGCCATTTTCACGGCTCAGCTTCACTTTACTTCCTGAACCAGATTTTGCATCCCACAACATCACATTGCTGATAGCGATGGGTGCTTCTACTTTCTGGATGCCACCTTTGGTATTCTGTGCAGTTGGCTTGGTGTGTTTGGTAACGATGTTTACACCTTCTACCAGTACACGGCCTTTGTCCAATATAACTTCCAGCACCTTGCGGGGTTTCTTCAGATCTTTATCATCACCGGCGATTACCACAACTGAGTCACCTTTCTTGATGCTGAATTTAGGTTTGAATCTTGTACTCATTTTATTTGACTTTTAGCTGCCGGTTAACCTGCAGCATGTTCTTGTTTAAATTTTGACTGATGGATTTTGCCATCAACTGCTGTTGCTTACAGTACTTCAGGAGCAAGTGAAATGATCTTCATGTAACCCTTATCCCTCAGTTCCCTGGCTACCGGTCCGAAGATACGTGTGCCCCTTGGCTCGTCAGCATTGTTCAACAACACAACCGCATTGTCATCGAAACGGATATAAGAACCATCCTTGCGACGAAGCTTGTTGGTAGTACGAACGATAACGGCTTTGCTCACAGTTCCTTTTTTGATACCGCCGGCTGGCATAGCATCTTTAACTGTTACAACGATCTTATCACCGATCTTGGCATAATCCTGTCCGCTGTTGCCAAGTACACGGATACAAAGCACTTCTTTAGCACCGCTGTTATCCGCTACGTTTAATCTGCTCTCTTGCTGAATCATTTTTATTGGCTTTTAGCTGCCGGCCTGCGCCCAGCTTGTTCTTTTATTTATTGTTTTCAGAATCCATCCCCGGAATTCACCGGGAAAGATTACTTCACTTTTTCTACGATCTCAACCAGCCTCCAGCGTTTTGTTTTGCTCAAAGGGCGTGATTCCATGATCTTAACAGTATCACCGATGCTGCACTCATTCTTTTCATCATGAGCGTGGAACTTGGTTGTTTTCTTTACGAACTTACCGTAGAGCGGGTGCTTTACTTTACGTTCTACATTAACCGTGATCGTTTTATCCATTTTGTTGCTGGATACCACACCGATTTTTGTTTTCCTTAAGTTCCTTACACCGCTGTTTTTGTTTGTTGCTTCCATTATTTTATGTTTAATGGTTTAAGTCGTTTAAATCGTTTATTGGTTTCTTACTGTTCAACCCTAAACGTTAAACCTTAAACGTTTTCTTATGCTCCTAATTGAATTTTCCTTAACGCAGTTTTCAAACGTGCGATATCCCTCCTTAAAAAGCGGATGCTTTGCGGATTTTCAAGCGGTGCAATCGCGTGAGCGAAAGTGAGCTTTTTCATACGCAGCTCATCTTCCTGGATCTTTGCTTTAAGATCTGCTTCGCTCATTCCGTTAATGCTATTCAAAAAATCTACTTTCTTAGACATCTTTATTTAATTTGATAATCTGATAATCTGTTCGTTTGGAAATGGGATTACCTGGTTCCAAACTGATCATTTCAAATCGGGTTATGCTTGATAATCGTGACGAACCACAAACTTGGTGAGGATCGGCAGTTTCTGGGCAGCCAAAGCAAAAGCTTCTTTTGCTACCTGCTCAGGTACACCATCCGCTTCAAACAGGATACGGCCTGGCTGTACGATAGCAGCCCATCCTTCCGGGTTACCTTTACCTTTACCCATCCTTACCTCTGCAGGCTTGGCGGTGATTGGTTTATCCGGGAATATCCTGATCCAAACATTACCCTCACGCTTCATGTGACGTGTCATTGCCTGACGTGCACTTTCGATCTGGCGGTTCGTTAGCCAAACACTGTCCATCGCCTTTAACCCAAATGTTCCGAATGACAGGGTTGCACCACGCTTGGTATTTCCTTTCATCCTTCCTTTCTGGGTTTTCCTGTGTTTGCTTCTTTTTGGTGATAACATCTTATTAAATTTTAACGTTGGGAGTTTGGAATTGCTGTTCTCTCACTCCAACCATTTTCAATGCTTAATTAGTAATTATTAGTTCCTTGGGCCTCTTCCTCCACGGTCGCCGCCTCTCCTGTCGCCACCTCTTCTGTCTCCACCGCCACGACGGTCATCCCTTCTTTCAAATCCACCACCCGGTCTTTCAGCACCTTCGTTCTTTGCACCGGCAAGTACGTTGGGGTTCAGGTCGCGTTTTCCGAGTACTTCACCTTTACAGATCCATACTTTGATACCGATCTTTCCATATACGGTCAGTGCGAATACACTTGCATAATCAATATCCATGCGCAGCGTGTGCAATGGTGTACGTCCCTGCTTGATCTCTTCGCTACGGGCAATTTCAGCACCACCCAAACGACCGCCAACTTTTACCTTGATCCCTTCAGCTCCCATGCGGAGTGCAGAAGCGATAGACATTTTGATAGCACGTTTGTAGTTGATACGGTTTTCCAACTGGCGGGCGATCGTATCAGCAACAATATTTGCATCCAGCTCAGGCCTGCGGATCTCAAGGATGTTGATCTGAACATCTTCCTTACCGCACAGTTTTTTCAACTCTTCCTTGATCCTGTCCACTTCGCCACCACCTTTACCGATGATGATACCTGGCTTGGATGTGTGGATCGTAACGATCAGCTTATTGAGTGTACGCTCGATAACGATCTTTGAGATTCCACCTTTATTGATACGTGCATTCAGGTAGTTCCTGATTTTGTCATCTTCGATCAGTTTACCGGCATAGTCTTTTTTACTTGCATACCAGTTACTGTCCCAACCACGAATGATACCTAATCTTGCACCTATCGGATTTGTTTTCTGACCCATATTCGGTTATTAATTATTTTGTGTTTGATTCTTTTTTAGCTGCAGCTTTTTTAGGAGCTGATTTCTTTGTTGCTGTTTTTTTAGCAGCAGTTTTCTTTTCTGCAACAGGTTCTTCTGCTACAGTTTCAACCTTAGCTGCCCCGTTTGAGCTACCCGGTACATCAACAACCAGTGTAACGTGGTTGCTGCGTTTTCTTACCCTGTAACCACGACCTTGTGGTGCAGGACGCATACGCTTGATAACCCTTGCGCCGTCAACGAAAATGGTTTTAACTGTCAAAGCTGTTTCATCTCCGCCTTCGTTCTTCTGCTTCCAGTTGCTGATAGCAGATAAAACAAGCTTACGCAGCGGAACTGCAGGATGCTTTGGATTGTGATCCAGTACTGCCAGGGCCTTGTCTACTTTCATTCCGCGGATCAGATCAGCCAGCAAACGCATTTTGCGTGGTGACGTTGGGTAGTTATTGAGTTTTGCTACTGCTTCCATTTCTTTATTTTGTTTAAAGGTTTAAGCCGTTCAAATCGTTTGAAGTTTTACTTTGAAAGATCAACCTCAAACATTAAAGGCTAAACGTTTATGCTATCTTTTTACTTGAGTGTCCTTTAAAGTTCCTTGTTGGAGCGAATTCACCGAGTTTGTGACCTACCATGAATTCGGTTACATATACAGGGATGAATTTGTTCCCATTGTGCACTGCAAAAGTCTGACCTACGAAATCCGGAGTGATCGTACTTCTGCGGCTCCATGTTTTAATTACACCCTTTTTGATTTTTCCTTCGTTCATACCGAGCACCCTGTTTTCGAGTGAAGCCTGAACATAAGGACCTTTTTTTAACGAACGAGCCATATTATTTTCTCTGTTTATTTTCCCGGCTCTTACCGGGATATTTTAACAATGTATGTTTAAGAAACTTTTTTGATTATGCGTTTGGTAACTTCTTACCGTTCCTGCGCTGGATAATCAGCTTGTTAGAACCTTTTGTTTTAACACGTGTAATCTCACCTTTGGCGTATTTACCTTTACGGCTGCGTGGGTGACCACCAGAAGCCCTACCTTCACCACCACCCATCGGGTGATCTACCGGGTTCATCGCTACCGCCCTTGTACGAGGACGAATACCTTTCCACCTGTTACGGCCGGCTTTACCCATGCTCTCGAGGTTGTGGTCGCTGTTGCTAACAACACCTACAGTAGCATAGCAGTTGATCAATACTTTTCTCAATTCACCACTAGGCATTTTGAGTACTGCGTATTTTTCTTCCTTGTTGCTCAACTGGGCTGAAGTACCTGCACTGCGTACGAGGATTCCGCCCTGGCCAGGCTGCATTTCAATGTTGTGAACGTTGGTACCAAGCGGCATGTTCTTAAGCAACAATGCATTTCCCAGTTCAGGAGCTACATCATCACCGCTGCTAACGGTTTGGCCAACCTGCAATCCTTGCGGAGCAATGATATAACGCTTCTCACCATCTGCATACGCCAGCAAAGCGATGAATGCAGTACGGTTTGGATCGTATTCGATTGTTTTTACAACAGCAGGGATATTTTTCTTATCTCTCTTGAAATCCACGATACGGTACATGGTTTTGTTACCGCCACCCATGTAGCGCATTGACCTTCTTCCCTGTGCATTTCTTCCGGCTGTGCTCTTTTGTTTTTCAACGAGCGATTTTTCAGGTGTGTTGGTTGTAATCTCTGCGTATGCATTACCGATCCTCCAACGAGTACCTGCTGTAACCGGTTTGTATTTTCTAAGTGCCATTTTATTTTATTTTATGCTGTCAAAACTTTGCGGTGCTGACCACCATTCATTAATCAATTAGATTGTTGTACCGTAGAGGTCGATCGTTTCGCCTTCAGCTACAGTAACCAGGGCCTTTTTCTTTGCAGGCTTGCGGCCAACGATGAACCCGGCTTTTGTATACCTGGCCTTCAGTTTAGATGGCATAACGTGTGTATTCACGTCCTGCACCTGAACGCCATAGAATTGTTCAACTGCTTTTTTGATCTCCAGTTTGTTCGCCTTCCTGTCTACTATGAAAGTGTAGCGGTTCATTTTTTCTGATTGCTTGTTTGCTTTCTCAGATAAAATCGGCTTTATTAAAACATCAGACAGTTTCATGTCATTATTAATTTGAAATTTTGAAAATCATCGTTCCTGAGAACCATGTTTTATGCTGCAGCTTCTTCCCCTGCTTCAGAGAATAATTTTGCTGCACTCTCTGTTAAGATCAACACATTCGCATTTAAGATATCGTATGTGTTCAGGTCGCTCAACAGGCTTCCGTTTACACCAGCCACATTGCGAAGGCTGAGGTAGAGGTTGTTGTTGTATTCCGGGATCACGAACAATGCTTTTTTGCGACCGATGTTCAGGCTGCTGAGAATTCCGGAGAATTCTTTTGTTTTCGGCTTGTCCATGTTCACGTCTTCCATAACCACGATAGCGTTGTCTTTTGCTTTGTATGCCAGTGCACTCATCTTGGCCAGGTCTTTCACTTTACGATTCAGTTTGATATCGTATCCGTGAGGCTTTGGTCCGAAGATGGTACCACCACCTTTATACAGCGGGTTACGCAGGTTACCTTTACGGGCACCACCGGTTCCTTTCTGCTTGTGCAGCTTTTTGGAAGAACCGTGTACTTCCATACGGGTTTTCACTTTGTGTGTACCCTGGCGTTGAGCGCTTTGGTATTGCTTAACGGCGAGGTAGATCACATGATCATTTGGTTCGATACCAAATATTTCATCCGGTAGTTCAATGGTCCTTCCGGTTTTTGCTCCTTTTGAATTTACTATATCGAGTTGCATAATTATTTCTGTATTAAAACGATTGAACCATTGTGGCCCGGAACCGAACCACTGATTAATATGTAATTTTTCTCTGGGAAAATCTTAACCACTTTCAGGCCTTTCATTTTTACCTGGTCTCCACCCATGCGGCCCGCCATGCGCATTCCTTTGAATACACGGCTGGCATCTGATGAGTTACCGATAGAACCCGGCGCACGCTGACGATCATGCTGTCCGTGAGATTGCTCACCAACACCACTGAAGCCGTGACGCTTAACCACACCCTGGAAACCTTTACCTTTTGTTGTACCAACAACGGCAACTTTGTCGCCTTCGGCAAAAATGTCTACGGTGATGGTTTCACCCACATTCTTATCAATTTCGCTATCGCGTATTTCTTTTACGAATTTTTTAGGAGCAGTATTTGCTTTTGCAAAATGGCTCGTTTCGGCTTTGTTGGAGTGCTTTTCTTTTTTGTCGCCGAATGCTATCTGGAGAGCATTGTAACCGTCTGTATCCACGGTTTTCTTCTGAGTAACTACGCATGGGCCTGCCTCGATGATGGTAACGGCGGTTTGCTTGCCGGTTGTATCAAAGATGCTGGTCATGCCAATCTTCTTACCAATAATACTTTTCATTGTATCTGTTTTATACCCAGCGGTCCCGTTATAGGGACTTGGGCGTTCATTATTTTTCTCTTATTAAGAACTTACCTGTTGCCTTTTCCGACCGGCGGAAGGGTTCATCAGGCCTTGATCTCAACATCCACACCACTTGGCAAATCGAGCTTACTTAAAGCATCTACCGTACGGCTGCTGCTGGTGTAAATGTCTAACAAACGTTTATGCGTGCACAACTGGAACTGCTCACGGGCTTTCTTGTTAACGTGAGGAGAACGCAATACAGTGAAGATCTTTTTGTGTGTAGGCAAAGGAATAGGACCTGTTACTACAGCACCTGTGCTGCGTACAGTTTTCACGATCTTTTCGGCTGATTTATCAACGAGATTATGATCGTAAGACTGCAGTTTGATTCTGATTCGTTGTGACATATGCAAAGAACTTTAAAATTCCGTTTTTTTAATTTGGAGTGCAAAGGTAAGGGCAATCTTTTAATCAGCAAACTATTAAAAGAAGTTTTTTAAAAAATATCAGGTGTTCCCGGTTATTTTTCCCCGCTCTATTATATTATTATGTAATGCAAAGTTGTGCCGGGAGTAGACTATATGAAAGGTATTTTAAATACTGTAGTTGAAAGATGTGAGCTAAATTTAATAAAGTACATCACTTTCCCTTTTACATTCTTGCAAAGTGATTAAGGATATTATGCTCCTGAATTGCATCTGAACAGGTAAAAAATCACCATTTTTGAAGGCCTATATAAGTTTCAAACAATTGAAAATCAATCGAGTTAATTGTAGCAATTTTTCATGCTTCCCGAAATTTTGCTACAAAAGATATAAGCGGATTTTCTTGTAGCAATTTTTGTGTCAACCGCAAATTTTGCTACAAGTCACTTTTCATATTTCCGCCCGCTTTCCGGTATTCTATAAACACCGGGATTGATATTTCTCTATTATTACAACCCGAAATTCCCACTAAGAATTGATTTTCTGCCATTTTCTGACTTCCCCTCTACTCAACTTTATGCATAAATCGTAAAAAAAGCCCCAAAAAGGGGCTACAAATAATCAGATTACCTAAACCGTCAGGTTATTCCCCTACCCGGCTAACTTCCCCGCCACTGCTTTCTGTTTTACTAACCGAAGCCCCGCCTTTATATGAAACGTGCCCGCCGCTGCTGGCTTTGGCATCCAGTTTTACACTCGCATGAATGGAAGTGCTGGCACCACTGCTGGCCTTTGCATCAGCCGTTTCGCTCAGGAGTTCATCGGCATTGATCTCTGAGCCGCTGGATGCCTCAAGGGAAACCTTTCTAGTTCTCCCCGACAGGTTAACCTCGCTGCCGCTGCTAGCATCTGCTTCAACGGTAGGTGCATCCACAGCCGCATTTACCTGGGAGCCGCTCGAAGCATTGAACTGGATGGAATTTTCAGACCTGATCACGTCTTTGCTCTTAACCTCAGCCCCGGCCGATGCCTTAATAAAATTGATAACCGGGGAGGTTACATAAACTTTCAGATGGGCATGGCGTGCATGTATATCATCCAGCCTGATCCTCAGTTTACCGTTTTCTACATCTGTAAGCACATATTTAATGAGATTGTCATCTGCTTCTACGGTCACTTCTCTGTTGTTACCCTGGCTGATCTCTACTTCAAAGCCTCCTCCAACATTCACCCCTTCAAAGGAACCTGTATTTCTTTTTTCAGTTATGATGTTCCCGCTGCCTGATTTGATGTGGCAGCTCATCAGCATCGTTGCTGCAATAATTACAAGTAGTACTCTTTTCATGGCTAATTATTTACGTAGGCAAAGATTTGAAATTTAACCGTGAATACAAAAAAATCCCAAAAGCCATCTCCCCCGCAACCGTATCTTTGCGGCGTATGACAGAAAAGATCATTATCCTCGATTTTGGATCACAATACACCCAGCTGATCGCACGTGTTGTGAGAGAAGCGAATGTGTACTGCGAGATCATTCCCTTTCATAAAGAAATTGCCTACGATCCTGAACTCAAAGGAATTATTCTTTCGGGCTCGCCTTTCTCTGTAAATGAACCAAAGGCACCGGAGGTTGATATCAAGTCCATGGCTGCAAAGCTACCGGTACTTGGTATATGTTATGGCGCCCAGCTTACGGCGAAAATGCTGGGTGGCGTAGTGGCCAAAAGCGATAAAAGAGAATACGGCAGGGCCAGTTTCAATATTTCCCTGCAGGATGAACTGCTGGCCGGTTTACCCAACAGCTCGCAGGTATGGATGAGCCACAGCGACTCCATACAGCAACTCCCGCCAGGATTTGAACTGCTTGGTACCACAGAGAGCATTCCGGTTGCCGCATTCAGATCAAGGCCTGATAACAGCGCCGGAAAAATATACGGGCTACAGTTTCACCCGGAAGTTTATCATTCAACAGAAGGCAAGCATATCCTCAGCAACTTCCTGGTAAATATCTGCGGATGCAAACAAAACTGGACACCGGCACATTATATTACTGATACCGTAGAAGCGCTTAAGAAAATGTTAGGCAGCAGCAAAGTGGTGATGGGCTTGAGCGGCGGCGTTGACAGCACTGTAGCTGCCACACTGATACACCGGGCCATCGGCAGTAACCTGTACGGGATATTTGTAGACAACGGGGTATTGCGCAAAAATGAATTTGAAGAAGTGCTCGCTACTTACAAGCGGCTGGGCCTTAACGTTACCGGCATAGATGCCAGCGAACATTTTTATACCAAGCTCGCCGGGAAAACATTGCCTGAAGAAAAACGCAAAGCCATCGGTAAAAGTTTTATTGAAGTTTTTGATACAGAAGCGCATAAAATTGAAGGCATTGAATACCTGGGCCAGGGCACTATTTATCCTGATGTGATCGAATCGGTGTCTGTACATGGGCCATCGGTTACCATCAAATCGCATCACAATGTTGGTGGATTACCTGAAACCATGAAACTGAAACTGGTTGAACCTTTGCGTTTCCTTTTCAAAGATGAAGTGAGAAAGATCGGCCTGGAACTGGGCATACCGGCCGACCTCCTGTTCCGGCATCCATTCCCCGGCCCCGGGCTTGCCATCAGGATTTTAGGAGAAGTTACTGAAGAAAAGGTACAGTTATTGCAGAAGGCGGACCATATATATACGGAATCGCTGAAGCGATCAGGATTGTACGACAAGGTATGGCAGGCAGGAAGTATTCTGTTACCGGTTAAGAGTGTGGGTGTGATGGGTGATGAACGCACTTATGAATACACCATTGCACTTCGGGCTGTTACTTCTGTTGATGGCATGACGGCAGACTGGGCTCATCTTCCTTATGAATTCCTTGCCCAGGTTTCGAATGACATCATCAACAATGTAAAAGGCATCAACCGGGTTGTATATGATATCAGCAGCAAGCCACCTGCCACCATTGAATGGGAATAAAACAGTAAGCCCAAAGCCTGTAATCAAAGCAGGAACAGGGAATCAAAAACTAAATATGCAAAAGAAGTTTATCGTCGCTTTTATTTTATCACTTTGTTTTTTTGGCCAGGTTGTTAAGGCCCAGGATGAAAAAACAACTGTTGCAAAGACCCATAAGATCGGCATTTTCGCACCACTTTACCTCGACTCTGTATTTGCGGGCAACAGTTACCGTTATGGGAAAAACTTCCCCCGTTTCATGGTGCAGTCGCTCGATTTTGTTCAGGGCGCCCAGATAGCTGCAGACAGTATCACACTGCCGGGCACCACTATAAAAATTTATATCTACGATTCCAAAGCCGCTGATGCTGGCGTAAGCCAGTTGATTGAAGAAAAAAAGATCGACAGCCTTGATTGCATCATCGGTTCTGTAAGAGATGAGGACTATATCAAACTTGCATCTTTCGCACTTGAAAAGAACATTCCCTTCATTTCAGCTACCTATCCCAATGACGGAGGAATTACCGGGAACCCTTTCCTCGTGATCATGAACTCAACCCTGAGGGCGCATTGCGAAGCCATTTATGCTTATTTATTACAAAGCCATGGAACAGACAAGATCCTGCTTTGCCGCAAACCGGGCACACAGGAAGACAGGGTTGCAGGTTATTTCAAAAAAATAAATGAGCCCGATGGAAAACCTCTGTTGAATATACAGACGGTAAATATTGCCGACAGCAATTTTGCTTTTATTAAAAATAAAATGGACAGCACCAAAAAAAATGTGATCATCGGTGCAAGCCTTGATGAATATTTTGCATTCAGTCTTTCTTCGCAGGTTGCTTACCTGAATAAAACCTATCCAGCTACGCTGATAGGAATGCCGAACTGGGATGGCTTTAAATCTTTTGCAAAGAAAAATAACATGGGAGATTTTCCTGTTTATTATACAACACCGTATTATAACAGCAAATCAGACAGCATCAGTAAAATGATCCAATCAGTTTACCTTAAAAAGTACAAAGGCGTTCCTTCAGATTTTACCTACAAAGGTTTCGAAATAACTTACCTGCTGTTAAAAACAATTGCAGCTTACCCGGATGACTTCATGAATCACCTGAACGACAGCAATGTTACTGTATTCAATGAATACAATTTCAAGCCGGTATTCAACAGCAGCAAAGCAAAGCCTGATTACTTCGAGAACAAACATCTTTATTTCATGAAGAACCAGCATGGAAAGATCTCCAAAGCCTGGTAGAAAAATAAATCACTTAGTAAAAAGTCATTCTGAAAATTCAGGATGACTTTTATTTTATTGAATATTTCAGATTTGAATTTGTCTGGCATGATACAATCGTGCAGCAATCCATCCCAACCACTAAGAGATGAATTGCTGCAAAGATTGTTAAACCAAATATTTTTCCTGTTCTGCCCGGGAGAAATGAGTTCGGATTAAAAACGGGCCAGTACCAGTAAATGCTGAACAGGTTGAGTTAAAGGGTTTGTGTGCATCTACTGTTCGAATGATGGCTGTAAAGTAATCCGGTAAGTAAAAAGATTGCAGGGTGAAAACACCCATTTTTTATGGAGCAGAAAATATGCTACCCATTTACATGGGGCCTATTTATTAATAAGGCCGTGCGTAGAACAAACCAGCCTGGGAGTTATTATCAACAAAATTCATATCCAACCCATCAGTACCACCATCCCCATTGATATCTGAAAGATTGTAGCCATAGAAACCAACTTCATTATCGATCACATTCATATCCAACCCATCGATACCGCCATCCTGGTTGATATCACCTGCATACAAGAGGCAAACATTATCTGCTCCCCTTGCCATTGGCGGGTTTACAGTATCATCATAAGCCATGCTAAAACCGGTTGTAAAATCATACATATTCGCTGCATTGATCATTACCGGATCATGGCTCCAGGTTTCAATATGATTTCGGTGCTTAACTGAAATATAATAGGCAGTTCCAATAGCCGAAGCAGGAAATTCTGCATGCAGCATCCCATCCGTATGCAATATCGTGTTTATACTATAATCAGGAAGAGGTGCGGCGAGGTTAAGCGGCGACCAAAGGCTGATCGTTACGGTATCTGTTTCTGATGGATCTGTGCTGATTCCAAGATCATAAATTGTTGAGGCCATCGTACCTTCTCCCCTGTATGGCCCCTGCAACATCAATTTCACATCCAAGGCTGCATACGTAGGACAATACAACACTGTTACCTGCTGAGATTGAGAACTGGTGCAACCACTTGTGTTTGTATATGTATAGGTAACCATATAAGGGCCACCGATACCGGCCATGGCGGGATCGAAAGAATCACCTATAATGCCCGGACCACTGAAAACACCTCCTGCCGGGGTACCGGTCAACGTTACAATGCCGTTGGAAGAACAATAGGAGGCTGATAATCCCGTAAATGCAACAACAGGCAATGAATTCACCTGTACAGTCTGGCTGATACTGCTCACACAACCATACATATCCGTATAAATATAGTTAATGGCATGAGTACCTTCCCCTGCCACGGCAGCAGTAAAAACCGCTGTACCATTTCCCAGGTCGGTGATGCCGTTGCCTGAGAATATTGATCCTGCAGACTGGTTCCCTGTAATGATTACCGTAGCGGCATCCATACAATAAGCGGGTGCTAATCCGTTAATCACAAGCGCTGCCGGCGTGCATTCAAACTCCCCTTTTACTGCGAAATCGTAAACTGGCTCATCGCAGTCATCGCTCATGATATTTACAATGGCATTCTTTACACCCGAATAATCCGGATGAAAATTAATATTGAAAGAAATCGAATTACCGGAAGGTATGGAAACAGGCAATGTTATTCCGTT
>JAFDXA010000196.1 GCA_018268185.1 Bacteroidota bacterium | reverse complement strand
GAGTTTGAGGGTGGTGGTGTAGCCGGCTTCTTTTGTTTTACTCAGTTCTTCATGCACTGTTCTTACAGAAGCCTGTTCTTTGTCCCACAGAACCGACAGTATCTCCAATTCACTTTCTGTGGGGCGGTGTGTTTTAGCTTTAGTCATATTACGATGTGTTTCGTAAAGCAATGTATGAAAATATTCGTAAATGCCAAAACCACTGAAAAAAAATTATAAATTTTTATAGAAAATTAAACAACCGGCGTTTGGTTTTGTGCCCTGGTAGTTGGGTACAAAAAAACCGGCGCCAGGCCGGTCTCTTTGTATATTCTTTTCAGTATTACCTGATCGTTTTCAGTTCAACTGTATTTGACTTTAATTCCCCTGTACTTTTCTGAACAGCGGTTCTTTCTGTTTTTACTTCTTTGGTTGCAGCCGTGTGGCTGTTCCCATTTAATCCTGCAAGGGTTGGAGCGATAACAAGGCTCACGATACTCATCAATTTGATCAGGATATTCATGGATGGACCAGAAGTATCTTTGAAAGGATCACCAACAGTATCACCTGTAACAGATGCTTTGTGCGGATCTGATTTTTTATAATACATCTCACCATTGATCTCAACACCTTTCTCAAATGATTTCTTGGCATTGTCCCAGGCACCACCGGCATTGTTCTGGAACATTCCCATCAATACACCGCTAACGGTAGCACCAGCAAGGAATCCACCCAATGCTTCAGCACCAAGGCCCGGCATGAAACCAATAACCAGTGGAGAGATGATGGCAATAGCACCAGGTACCATCATTTTTTTGATAGAAGCCTGTGTAGAGATGGCAACGCATTTATCATACTCAGGTTTACCTGTACCTTCCATGATACCGGGAATGGTACGGAACTGGCGACGAACTTCTTCCACCATGGCCATAGCCGCCTGTCCAACCGCACGGATAGCAAGTGAAGAGAAAATAAAAGGGATCATACCGCCTACAAACAGGCAAGCCAGTACATTGGCTTTATAAATATCGATACCGGTGATGCCGGCAACACCTACGAAAGCAGCGAACAATGCCAGGGCGGTAAGTGCAGCAGAAGCGATCGCAAAACCTTTACCTGATGCAGCAGTTGTATTACCTACGGCATCCAGTACGTCGGTTTTTTCACGAACATCAGGAGGCAATTCACTCATTTCTGCAATACCACCGGCGTTATCAGCAATAGGTCCGAAAGCATCAATAGCCAATTGCATGGCAGTAGTTGCCATCATACCGGCAGCAGCGATGGCCACACCGTACAAACCGGCACATTCGTAAGAACCCCAGATACCACCAGCCAGCACGAGAATAGGCAAGAAAGTTGATTCCATACCTACTGCAAGTCCACCGATAACATTGGTAGCATGACCGGTAGAAGATTGACGTATGATACTAAGCACAGGGCGTTTTCCCATAGCTGTATAATATTCAGTAATGATACTCATGAGTGCACCAACCAGCAATCCAACACCGATAGCGCCCATAACACCCCATTTGGTGAAGGCAACGCCACGCAATTCCATTTGTTCCGGTAAAAGCCAGTTAACCAGGAAACCTGCTGCAATAGCAGTGAGGATCATTGAACCCCAGTTACCCATGTTAAGCGCTTTCTGCACAGTACCGGTATTGATGCCAGCATTTTCACCAATGCGAACGAATAAAGTACCCAGAATTGAAAAGATGATACCAACACCAGCGATCAGCATTGGCAATACGATAGGAGAGAAACCACCAAGTATGTCTTCACCGATAACGGTAGTTTGCTGTCCCAATACGATGGTAGCCAGAACGGTAGCCACATAAGAACCGAAAAGATCGGCGCCCATACCCGCCACGTCACCTACGTTATCACCCACATTGTCTGCAATAGTAGCAGGGTTACGGGGATCATCTTCCGGGATACCGGCCTCAACCTTACCAACGAGGTCAGCGCCTACATCGGCAGATTTTGTATAGATACCTCCACCCACACGGGCAAACAGGGCGATGGATTCAGCACCCAGTGAAAAACCGGTAAGCACTTCAATGGTTCTTACCATTTCTTCGGAGTTGATGGCTGCTTCGGGAGCAAAGAAATGCTTCAGAACGATGTACAAACCACCAAGTCCGAAAACGGCCAGGCCGGCAACACCAACACCCATAACAGCACCGCCGGTGAATGATACATTGAGGGCCCTGCTCAGGCTAGTACGGGCAGCTTGCGCTGTACGCACATTGGCTTTGGTTGCGGCTTTCATACCGATGAAACCAGCCAGGGCACTGAGTACGGCGCCAATAATGAATGCAACCGCGATGCTCCAGTGTGAATTCGGGTTAGAATTTGCCATAACAGCCAGCAAAAGACCAACTATTGCAACGAAATACCCCAGCACTTTCCATTCTGCTTTCAGGAAGGCCATGGCCCCTTCGGCTATGTAATTGCTGATCTCCTTCATACGGTCATTGCCCGCATCCTGTTTTGAAACCCAGGAGAATTTAATAAATGTGTACAACAGGCCTAAAACACCCATTGCAGGAACTGCATAGATCAATTTTTCCATAATAATGGTTCTAAAATTTTGGTCGGCAAAAATAGGGTAAAACAGGCAAATCAAGCCATTATACTACCTTTTATTTGGCAGAAAGTACTCATATTCATAGGGCGTTTGACATTCCCAGTTGCGAGTCTTCCCTTCCCGGATGATGGTGAGGCAGGATAATTGCCTGGGTTTTATGTTCGGGAAAGGGGAGTTATCCCGACAGTTTTTTTCACCGGAAACTAAAATGAACTATATTGCAAAGCAACACGGATATAAAGACCGTGATCAATAACAAGCTTTAAATTAATAAATGATATGAAAAAAATTCTTTTTGGAACTTTGATCTTACTGGGAGCTTCTACGTTAGCAAATGCGCAGGAGAAAAAAGATGATAAGACGGTAAAAGCTGAGCTTAGGGCCGAAGAACAAAAAAAGCAGGAGCTTAAAAAACAAGAAGAACTTAAACTAAAAGCTGAACGCGAAGCAGAAAAAACTGAACAGGTTAAGCAGGAGCAGATCAAAAAGGAAGAAGCTGAAATAAAGGCAAAGGAGCAAAGCACCCCGGTGGTTAACAGTAGTGTGGATGCAGCCGTTGCTCCAGAAAAAGCTGAAGTTAAAAGCGAAGAACCGGTAAAAGAAACCGGCATCACACAACGTAAAGCAGCAGCCCCACGCCAGCAGGCAGCTCCGGGAACGCCTAAGGCAAAAGCAAAACCTGCAAAAAAGAAAGGATAATTTATTTATAAATGATATTGAAAAAGGCACTTCTCGCAAGGAAGTGCTTTTTTATTGCTCAAACTGTTGCCATGCATTGGCGAGATTATTAATCAGATCGCTTGCCTGCATTGCTTGCCTGCCGGATTTAGAAGCGGCAATATCACCTGCCAGTCCATGCAGGTAAACCCCCATAATAGCGGCTTCAGGTAATGGGTATCCCTGGGCCATAAGTCCTGTTATAAACCCGGTAAGTACATCACCCATGCCTGCTTTGGCCATTCCCGCATTGCCCGTGCTGTTAAAATAAACTTTGCCGTACGGTGTTATGATTGCAGAAAAATGTCCTTTAAGTATAATGTAAATACCAAGAGAGGCAGCTTGTTCAACAGCGATGGCTAACCGGTGAAAATCATTGTCGGCCTTACCAAACAGCCGATCGAATTCCCCGGGGTGCGGCGTTAACAAGGATCCTGGCGGTATGGACAATTTTTCCGAAGCAATGATATTAAGCGCATCTGCATCCAGTACAAAGGATTTTCCGGGAAGTAGAAGCAGTTGACGTACTACGTCTGCAGTTTCTTTCGCTGTGCCGATACCGGGGCCGAGGCTGATCACCTGGTGCTGCGCAAGATCATGTTCAAAAGCAGCCAGGAAAAATGAGCCTGCCACTTTGCACATAGCTTCGGGTACCTGCGATTGCAGGATGCTGTAGCCACAGGAAGGAATATAAACTGTAAGCTTACCAACACCGCTGTGCGTGCAGGCTTTCGCCGCCAGCAGGGCAGCACCCATCATGCCATGGCTGCCTGTTACCAGTGCCGCATGGCCGAAGTTTCCCTTGTGAGCAAATTCATTCCGCGGCCTTACCAGGCTTCTCACCAGTTCCTCTTCGATCATTTCATAAGGAGTGCTTGTTGATTCTTCGAATGTTTTGCTGAGCCCGATAGGCAATATGTGCAGTGAACCAACATAGGGGCCATTTTCGGCAAATAGGAAAGCGGGCTTTATCGACTGAAAGCTGAGGGTGTGTGATGCCCGTATGATGCTGTTACCGGCAGACGTTCTGTCAACAAACAGCCCCGAAGGAATATCAATCGATACTACTGTGCCGGGTGATTGATTGATATAATTTACAAGTTGTGCTGCTGTTCCTTCTAATGGTTTGTTGAGGCCTGAACCAAAGAGAGCATCAATAATGATGTCTTCATGTTTGATAGCAGGGAAATATGCTTCCGATTGTATAAAATGTATGTTAGCTGTTAATTGGTGAAGCCTTTGCAGGTTTAACTGGAAATCGTCAGAACCCGGCTTACCCGTTTCCAGCACATAAGTAGTAACATTGAAATTATGTTGCAGCAGTATTCTTGCCAGTGCTAGTCCATCTCCGCCATTATTGCCCTTACCACAGCATATTTTCAGGGGCCGGCCTGTTGCGAATCCATTGTGGCCAAGCCAGTGAAAACAGGCTCCTGCGGCTCTTTCCATCAATGCATCGGAACTGATCTGCTGTTCCTGTATGG